>JAYFRU010000010.1:0-22113 GCA_040946965.1 Burkholderia sp.
CCCCCCCCCCCCCCCCCCCCCCCCCCCCCCCCCCCCCCCCCCCCCCCCCCCCCCCCCCCCCCCCCCCCCCCGCGGCGGCGAACAGCGCGCGACCGCCCGCGTTCGAAAAGGTCGGCAAACCGAGCCGCGCGAACTTCTCGGCGATGGCGGCCGCCCGGTCTGCCGGCGTGCGCATGATCGCGCCCGTCTCGTTCCAGTCGGACCACGTCAACGCGATGCAGCGGCGGTCGCCGAGCGCCTCGCGCCGGTAGGTGACGAAGAAGTCGACGAACGCATTCGCCATCGCGTAGTCGCTCGCGCCGCGCGCGAGATGCGGAATCACGCCGGTCGCCGACGACAACGCCACGAAGAAGTCGAGCGGATCGCCGTGCAGGGTCTCGTAGAGGCTTTCGAGCGCGTCGATCTTCGGCTCCCACACCCGCTGGATATGCGTGAGATCCTTGTCGACGAAGCCCGGCGTCGCGGCATCGGAATAGACGCCCGCCGCGTGGATCACGCCGCAGATCTTGCCCAGTTTCGCGCGCACCTCGCCGAACAGCGTCTGCAGCGCATGCCGGTCGGTCAGCGGGCCGACATGGACGCGCAGTGTCGTCACGCGCGCCTCCAGCGCGACCAGCGCGGCGAGCTTGGCCCGCACGTACGGGCTCAATGTCGCGTCGGACTGCGCCGCGCGCCAGCGCGCGCGCGGCGGCAGCGGTGTCACGCCCGTCAGCACCAGCTGCGTGCAGCCCTGATCCACGAGCCAGTTCGCCAGCTCGAGCCCGACGCCGTTGGTGCCGCCGCTCACCACGTAGACGCCCTGCGCCGCGATGGGCGGCGCGCCCGGTTCGAGCGGCCGGGCGTCGAGCCCGGGCGCGTGGCGCACGCCGTCGCGATAGCAGATCTCCGTTTCTTCCAACGGGGTATCGAGTTCCTGCCGCAACACGCGCAGCAAGGCACCGGGATCGGCGTGCAGCGGCGGGTCCAGATCGACGCAGCGCGCATTCACGTGGCGATATTCCGCGCCGAGCATCTTCACGAGCCCGGCGAAGCGCGCGCCGGCGAGGCTCAGGCGGGTGGCGCGGAATGCCTGGAGCCCCCGCGTGCAATAGACGATCGACAGGTCGCCGCCCGCCGCGATCAGCGCCTGATAGAACGCGAGCTTGCCCTCCTTGTCGGTATCGTGATCGCGGCCCTGATCGTACAGATCGGTCAGGTCGATGACATGCGTGATGTCCCGATGGCGCGCGAGCAACGCCCGCGCGCCCTCCGTCGCCGCATGCGCATCGCCGAAATTGACCGGGTGTCCGGTCGCGCCCGGCGTGTCGGCGACGAGCACGACGCCCGCGAAGCCGTCCGTCGTCAGCCATTGCTGCGCGATGCCGAGCGATTCGTGATTGGCGAGCACGAGCAACGTGCCGCGCCGGGGCGCGGTGCCGGACGCGACAGGCAGCGGCTTGGGCGTCCAGGTCTTGCCGATCCGGGCCATCGATGCGGCGCTCGGTTGCGTGCGCGCGCGACCGAGCTGGCGCCGCGCGCCGGCGTAGCGGACCCGGTCGATGCCGGCGGCGGCGGGCGTCAGCCATTCCGCGTAGAGCCGTTGCAGCGCGGTCGTGCGACCGTCGGCATCGTGCGTCATCAGCACGATGCGTCGTCCCGTCGACGGGACGAGGCGTGCCGTCAGGCGTGCCTCGTCGGTGGGCGCGTCGCGCAGCGCGAGGAGCAGATCGGGGGCGGGCGCACAGGTGGACAGCGCGTCGAGACAGTCGACGATGCGGGAATCGAGCGCATCGGACGAACGCTCGACGCCGCCGAACAACAGGATCTGTTCACAAGGCGACGCCGCGAGCCGCGCGGCGAGATCAGCCGGCGTGCAACAGACGAGGTGGCCCGCAGCGTCGAGCGCGCCCGCCTGCGCGATCTGCGTCAGCAGGCGCTCGCCCGCGTCGCGATCCGCGTCCTGCAGACAGACCACGCAGGTGCGGCGGCGGCCGAGCGTGCGCAGCCGCTCCGCCCAGTCGAGTCCGGTGGGCAGCGCGGCGTCGTGCCAGACGAGCGGCTCCGTCGCCGTGTCGCCGCCGCCGTGCCGCGCCGGATCGATCGTCGCGCGCGGGCCGGCCGGCGCGTCGGCCGGCACCGGCATGGGCGCATGGCGCTCGACGGCAGCGCGTCCGGCGGCGTCGACCTGCGTCATGCCGGCGGGTCGGCGCGGCGCCCAATAGCGCTCGCGTTCGAACGGATAGGTCGGCAGCTCGCTCAGGCGCCGTCCGGACGGCTGCACCGCCGCCCAATCGACCGCCTCGCCGCGCACCCAGCGCGCGCAGCAGGCGCGCAACGGGTCGGTTTCGGGTCTTGCGGCCGCGTTCGTTGCCGCGTCGTCGCCAACGAACGTATCGGCGTCGCCGGCGCCTTCCGTCGCGAAACGGGCGAGCCGCGCCCGCATGTCGGCCAACGTGTCGGCGAGGATCACGACGCGGTGCCGCAGCGGCGTGCGACCGCGCTGGAACGTTGTGGTCAAGGCGGCGAGATCGGCGTCGCCATCGGCGCGCATGGCGTCGAGACGGGTGCGGACAGCCGCCGCATAGCGGCTCAGTTGCGCGGTGCTTTGCGCCGACAGCGGCAACGCGAACGGCCCGCGCGCCGCGTGTTCGCGTGCGGCGGCAAGCGGCTCGGGCGCGGCTTCGAGCACCACGTGCGCATTGGTTCCGCTGAAGCCGAACGAACTGACGGCCGCGCGACGCGGCAGCCCATTCACGGGCGCGTCCCACGCGCGGCACTGCGTGTTCACGTAGAACGGGCTGTCGTCGAGCGCGATGTGTTCGTTGAGCGTCGCGTAATGGATCGTCGGTGGCAGCACGCGCCGGCGCAACGCGAGCGCCGTCTTGATCACGCCCGCCACGCCCGCCGCCGTCGCCAGATGGCCGATGTTGCTCTTGACCGAGCCGAGTGCGCAAAACGCGCGCGCATCGGTCGACGCGCGGAACGACTGGCACAGCGCGTCGAATTCGATCGGATCGCCGAGTCGGGTCGCGGTGCCGTGCGCCTCGACCAGCTGAATCCCGGCGGGATCGATGCCGAAGCGGCGATAGACCTCGATTTCGAGGCGCGCCTGCGCGTCGCCGTTCGGCGCGGTTATGCCGTTGGTCTTGCCGTCCTGGTTCACGCCCCAGCCGCACACCACGGCGTAGATGTCGTCGCCGTCGCGCTGCGCGTCGGCGAGCCGCTTGAGCAGCAGCACGCCAACGCCCTCGCCCGGCGCGAAGCCATTGCCGCGCTGATCGAAGCTGTAGCAGCGTCCGTCGGGAGACAGCATGCCGGCCTGGCTCATCTGCACGTGAATGTCGGGCCCGTTGATGATGTAGACCCCGCCCGCGAGCGCGCTGTCGCAGTGGCCGAGCGCGAGGCTGTCGCACGCGCTGGCGAGCGCGACGAGCGAGGACGAGCAGGCGGTGTCGATCGCCATGCATGGCCCCTGGAGATTCAGGTGGTAGGCGATGCGCGCCGGCAGGATCGCGATCGATTCGCCGAGCAGACTGTAGGCGCTCGCACCGCGCTCGCCGATCAGCGAGCCGTAGTCGCTCGCCGCGCACCCGACGAACACGCCGCAGCGCGCGCCCGCCAGCGTCGTCGGGTCGTAGCCGGCGTCCTCGATGCAATGCCAGCTGTTCTCGAGGAACAGTCGTTGCTGCGGGTCCATGTACTCCGCTTCCGATGGCGAGATGTTGAAGAACAGCGGATCGAAGCAGTCGACGTCGTCGAGCGCGCCCATGCGGCGGCACACGGTCTTGCCGGGCGCCCGGCGATCGGCGTCGTAATAGGCGTCGATCGACCAGCGCGACGGCGGAATATCGCTCACGCAGTCGCGCGCCTCGACGAGGTTGTGCCAGAACTGGCGCGTATCGCCGGCCTGCGGGAACTGTCCCGCCATGCCGACGATCGCGATCGGACCGGGCGCATCCGACAGGCGCGGTGAAGCGGACGGCTCGACGCGCGCGCCGGGCGGCTCCGGCGCGACGGGGTCCGGCTGCGGTCGCGGCGCGGTGGCGGCATCCCGTGTCGCGAACGCCGCGCTCGTCAGCGCGAAGGCGGCGAGCTGTCTCGGCTCGCGCGTTGCGGGACCGGTCGCGCGCGTCGTCCGCGCCGCTGCCTCGTCCCGCGCCGGCGCGCTTTCATCGGCCGGCGCGTCAGCCGAACGATCGCGCCCGGCCAGCAGCCCCGCGACGTAGCGATGGAAATCGCGCAGACACGGATGGCTGTAGATCTTCGTCGCCCCGATCGAAAGCCCGTAACGCTGGTTCACGGCCTTGATCCAGGTCACGGCCGTGATCGAATCGATGCCGAGATCGACGAACGGGCTGTCCTCGTCGAGCCCGGCCGCCTCGATCAGCAATTCCGTCGCGAGGCTCGCCTTCAGCCAGTCGAGCACGGCCGCGTCGTCGCCGGACGGTGCGCCGTGGGAAGCGGCGGCAGACGGCGCACCGCCTGCCGGCACCGACCGTGCATCGATCTGCGCGCCCACGAAGCGCGCGAACTGCCGCAGCGTCGGATGGCTGTAGATCTTCGTCGCGCCGATCGACAGTCCGAACCGGCGATTGATGCCGCGCACCCAGGTCACCGCGACGATCGAGTCGATGCCGAGGTCGACAAAGGCCATGTCGGCGTCGAGGTCGTCGAGCCGCACCTGCAGCTCGTCGGCCAGCCCCTGACGCAGCGCCGCGAGCAGCTCCGCTTCCGGCATGGGCGCGACGACGACGGCGGCGCCGTCGGCATCGACCAACGCCGGGATCGCGCCCTCGCCCTGCCCGTCCGGATCGCGGAAATGGCGCGCCAGCCGCGCCGGCACGTCGGGATTGCCCACGAAGGTGCGCGCGTGCATCGCCAGCTCCGCGCGATAGGTCGCGTCGATCCGGCTTCGCAAGTCCGCGCTGCGCCGCGCCTTTTGCTCGACGAGCGTCGCGCGGTCGCAACCGGCGAGGTGCGACGCGAGCGCGAACGCCTGCGCGAACACGCGCTCGCGCGGCACGACCGGCATCGCGATGCCGCGCTGCTTCAATTCGCGGCCCGGGAATTCCCGCGCGCTCAGCAGGATCTCCGCGCCGAGATCGTGGCCGAAGCGTGCGCGGAACAGCAACGTCGATCCGGCGCCCGGCGTGAAGCCGTAGCGCATGTACGGGCTCTGATAGATGCTCTCCGCGCTGTAGACCGCCCAGTCGCAATACAGCCCCATCGCCCAGCCCGCGCCGATGGCATGGCCCTGCATCGCCGCGATCACGGGCACGTCGCACGCGAGCGGCATCCGGTAGCTCTGCTCGTCGGTGAAGCGGGCGCGGCCGCGCTGGATGTCGTCGAGCCCCTGCCGCGTGCCGCCGCAGGCGAAATAGTTGCCGTAACCGCGCAGCACGACGGACTTGCAGTCCGGCAGCCGGCCGATCCGCTCGAATGCGCCGAGCACGCCCGCGACGAACGCCGGCGAGAACGTGTTCCGGCTGTCCCGATCGTGCAGAGTCATCACCACCACGCCGTTGCGGTGCCGGTGCAGCGACACGACGGCGCTGTCGAACGCGAGCGGTTCGAGCGCGGCGTCGATGTCGTCGTCCGTCTCGGCGAACGCGGGCGCCTCGGGCCAGCGCGCCATCGTCGCGGGATCGGGCAGGCGCGATTCGGCCTGCACGTCGTCGTCCGCCGCGCCCAGCCCCGCCGAGTAGTGTCGCTTGAGGGCCGCGAGCGCGACCGGCGACGCTTGCGCGATGTCGCGCGCGAGGCCGTGCGCGTGCGCCGTGAGCGCATCGGCCGCGACGATCGCCAGCCCGGCGCCCGCTTCGCGCAGCGCAGCGCCGTCGAGCGCGGCCGACTGCGCCGCAGCGGGACCGAAGCGGGCGCTCAGGCGCGCGCGCGCCGCGTCGGAATGCGTCATGCGCCACACGCCCGACGCCGCGCCGACCACCAGGTCGAATCCGCAGGCGGCAAGCGTCGCGCGCCGGCCGTGCACGCCACTCAGGCTCGCGATCACGGGACGCGCCGAGCCGGCGACGAGCGCTGCGACCCGCGTCGCGAGCGACAGGTCATCGCCGTCGTCCACGTCGTCCGGGAACAGGCGGTCGAGCCCATGCAGCACGATCGCGCCGGCCGTTGCGTCCGCCCCGGCGTTCGCCAGCCGCAGACCGTCCGCGAGCGCCGCGCACACGCTGTCGGCCGTAAACGGCGGCCGTGCGGCATCGTCGAGCCAGATCGACAGCACGCCGTCCCCGTCGTCCTGGAGCACCAGCCGGCCCGCGCCGTCGCCCGGGCCGGACGACCCGCCGCACGACGCCGCGCGCAACCGCAGCGCGCCGATCGGCGCGGCGGGACGCTGCGTCGCGGCAGCCTGAGCCGACGGTGCGCGCAACGTGACGGCAACTCGCGCCGACACGGCCGGCGCCTGCGTCGCCGCATCGGCAGCCGGGCGCGCCGCCGCTGCGGACGCCGCCGCGAGGCTCACCGCAACGGCATCCACGGCCGCGACCGATGGGCTCGCCGCCATCGGCGCCACCGCAGCCATCGGCGCCGACGCAATCGCGTCGCTTTCCGGCTTCGCTGCGGCCGGCACGGGCAAGCGGTATTCGTCGGTCGCGAACGGATAGGTCGGCAGGCTCACGATGCGGGGCCGGTCGTCGCGCTCGCCCGCCTGCACGCGCCGCCAGTCGACGGCGATTCCGTTGACCCACAGCTGCGCGAGCCGCCCGTACTGGCGCGCGTCGAACCAACGGTCCACCACGCGGTCGATCGCGTCGTCGCCCTCGAAGACGCCGACCAGATCGCGATGCTGCCGCGCATGACCGTGATACAGCGCCTCGATGTCGCGCTCGCCGGCCGCGTAGGCGGCGAGCCGCGCCTGCAATTGCGCGAGGTCGCTCACGACCAGCGCGAGCCGCGCATCCATCGCCTCGCGCCCCGCCTGCAGCGTATAGGCGAGGTCGGCCAGCGCCGGCGCCGCGCCGTCCGCCGTCCGGCGCGCGAGGAACGCGGCGAGCCGGCGCGCGCTGGCGGCCAGGCGCTCGTCGTTCCGCGCGGAGAGCACGACGATCTGCTCGCCGCGTGCCGCCTCGCACCCGTCCGGCTCCGCATATTCCTCGACGATCACATGCGCGTTCGCGCCGCCCGCGCCGAATGACGACACGCCGGCCACGCGCGGCCGCTCGCGCATCTGCCCGTCGAGGTCCTTCAGCAGCGGCCGCGGCCAGTCCGCGAGCGTGTGCTGGACCACGAACGGCGTACGCGCGAAATCGATGTCCGGATTCGGTTCGGCCGCGTGCAGGCTCGGGGCGATCTGTCCGTGCCGCATCTGCAGCACGACCTTGATGAATCCCGCGATGCCCGCCGCAGCCTCCAGGTGCCCGATATTGGTCTTCACCGAGCCGAGCGCGCAGAATGCCGTGTCGGCCGTATCGCGGCGGAACGCCTCGGTGAGCGCGGCCACCTCGATCGGATCGCCGAGCGCCGTGCCGGTGCCGTGCGCCTCGATATAGCTGAGCGCGCGCGCATCGAGGCGCGCGCGTTGCAATGCCGTGGCGATGAGTTCGGTCTGCGCCTGCGGGTTCGGTACCGTATAGCCGTTGGTGCGCCCGCCGTGGTTCACGTGCGTGGCGCGGATCACCGCATGAATCCGGTCGCCGTCCGCCCGCGCCCGCGACAGCGGCTTGAGCAGCACCGACGCGACGCCCTCACCCGGCACGAAGCCGTTGGCGCCCTGCCCGAAGCTGCGGCACATGCCGTCCTTCGACAGCATCCGCGCGCTGCTCAGACCGACATAGCTCGACGGGTGCAGGTAAACGTTCACGCCGCCCACGATCGCGAGCCGGCATTCGCCGCCGCGCAGGCTCTGGCAGGCCTGGTGCAGCGCCGTCAGCGACGACGAGCACATCGTGTCGACCGGCATGCTCGGACCATGCAGATTGAGGAAGTACGACACGCGGTTGGCGAGCGAGCTGAACGACGTGTGCGGATACGCGGTATGCCCGGCCTGCCACAGCGGCGGCCCGAACAGGTCGAAGCCGGTGCGCGTGATGCCGGCGAACACGCCGACCTGATGATCGGCCTCGCGCGCGAGCCGCTCGCGCGTATAGCCCGCGTCCTCCAGCGTCTCCCACGCGGATTGCAGGAACAGGCGCTCATGCGGGTCGATCGCGGCCACTTCGCGCGGCGCGATGCCGAAGAAAAGTGGATCGAACTGCAGCACGCCGTCGAGAAACGCGCCCCACTTGCTGTAGCTCCGGCCGCGCTCCACGGCTTCGTCGACATCGGCGTGATAGAAACCGTCGATGGGCCAGCGCTCGGCCGGGATCTCGCCCACCGCCTGCCCGCCGGCGACGAGCAGGCGCCAGTACGCGTCGAGGTCCGCCGCCTGCGGCAGACGGCAGCTCATGCCGATCACCGCGATCGGTTCGTCGGCTGCGCCGGGCGCGACATCGACGGGCGCGGCCGGCTCGACGCCGCGCACGCGCGGCGGCTGCGGCGACGGCGCGCACGCCTCGTCCAGGCCCGCCAGCGCGCGCACGCGCTCGGCGTGCCGATCCGCGACGAAGGCGGCCAGCGCGCCGACGGTCCGGCGCTCGAACAGCAGCGTCGGCGGCACGTCGCCGAACTGCTCGCGCAGGCCATTCGTGATCTGCACGACGAGGATCGAATCGATGCCATAGGTGTCGAGCGGCTCGGCCGCGTCCAGCTCCGCGCTGTCCATGCGCAAGATCCGGGCGACGATGCGCCGCACCAGCCGCTCCGCCGCATCGGCGAGCGCCGGCAACCGGACCGATTCCGCCGGACGCGCCGTCGCGCGTCCGGCCGCGACGGCCGGTGCACGCTCCGCGTCCGGCGTCACCGCCTGATGCACGACGCCGTCGCTCGTCGCGATCACGATCTGCTGGCCGAGCCGATGCGCGTCGGACGCCGGGAATGCGATCGCCTGGAAGCCCTGCTGACGCAGCACCGTGCGCCATCCATCAGGCGTGAGGCCCGGCGCGTCGGGCATCCGCAACGGCGCGTCCTCGGTCAGCCACCAGCCTTCGAGCAGGCCGAAGGTCACGTGCGCGAACACCGACGCATGCGCAATCTCGTTGAGCATCAGCACGCCGTGACGACGCAGCGCCGCCTTCGCGTTCGCGAGCGCGCGGCGGATGTCGCGCGTCGCGTGCAGCACGTTGGTCGCGATCACGATGTCGTAGCCGCCCGCCTCGATTGCCTGTCCGTCGAGCGAGCGCTCGACGTCGAACAGTCGAGGCGACAGGTACGGATGCCCGGGCCCGAAGTGCGCGTCCGCATGGGTCAGGAACGCCTTCGAGACGTCGGTGTACGCATAGTCGACGATGCGCTCGCGATACGCATCGAGGCGCGGCAACAGGCGCGCGGTGGTACCGCCCGTGCCCGCGCCGATTTCGAGGATGCGCACCCGCGCGGCCGGATCGCGTCGCAACCGGGCCTCGATCGCCGCGATCAGCGCGTCGCCGAGCCGGTCGTTGAAGTAGTCGGCCACGGCGTTGTCGCGGTAGACGCCCTCCACGCTCGCCATCGAGCCTTCGGGAAACACGACGTCGGTGGCGCGCGCGGCGCCCGTCAGCACGGCGGGCAGCGCGCGCAGACAGCGTTCCGCGAGCGCCACGGCCGCCCGCAGGTCAGGCTGCGGGAAGCGCGCGTCCCGGGCCGCCGCCCACGCGCGCCAGCGGTCTTCCAGCGTCAGCGATGGGTCGTCGCGGTAGCCGTGCCGCGCGAGCATGCGCCGGCTCGCCGCCAGCCAGCGCGCGAGATAGCCGGACGGCGGCGGCGTGTCCGATGCCGGGTCGAGCCAGCCGAGCGAGGCGAGCACGCCCGACAGCAGCGGCAGCAGGCACGCGTCGATCTCGCGATGATTGAAGAGGCTCAGCGCGTCGAGCGATGCGATCCGCGCACGCGCATCGCGCGCGTCCGGGGGCGGCGATGCGTGCGTCTCGTCGACCGGGGGCGCGTCGTCGTACAGATCGACGCGCTGACCGAGATCGGCGCAGGGCAAGCGTTCGGGATGCCGGTGCTTGAGCACGGCAACCTGCGTTAGCGGGCCCGCCAGCACGGCGTCGAGCGCCGCCGTCGCTTCGTCGGCCTGCAGCGCGACGCCGCCGCTTTGCCGCAGGCGCGTGCGCGCCGCCGCCGAGATCGTCGCGCCCGTGCCGACGTCCCAATGCCCCCAGTTGACCACCCGAACGCGGCACGGCAGACGGTGCGCCAGATGCCGTGCGAACGCATCCTCGAACGCCCCGCCCGCGACGTAGCCGCCCAGGCCGCCGTTCTTTTCCAGCGCGGTGATCGACGAGAAGAACAGCAGGAAGTCCAGCGCCGCGCCCGACGCCACCGCAGCGAGGTTCACGCTGATGTCGACCTTGGCCGCGAGGATCGCGCGAAAGCGCGCCTCGTCGAGTTGCGCGAGACCCTGATCGAATTCCCCCGTGGCCGAATGCACGATGCCGTGCACGGCCCGAAAGCGTGCGCTCAGCGTGTCCCAGGCGGCGCGCAGCGCGGCCGGATCGGCGGCGTCCGCCTGCAGGTAGACGGGGCGCGGACCGAGCGCGGCCAGCGCGTCGAGGCGCGCATGCAGCGCGGCGTCCGGCGCGCGGCGGCCGATCCAGATCACCTGTGCCGCATAGCGGTGCGCGACGTGGCGGGTCCAGGCCTCGCCCACGCCACCCGCGCCGCCGATCACGACATAGACGCCGCCCTGCCGGTAGACCGGCGTCCCCTCGGGGCGCCGGCGCACGGGGCTCAGCACCCGTTCGAACCACTGGCCGCCGCGCCAGGCCAGCACGTCGCCCGCGCGATGCGCGGGCAGCGCGAGCCAGGGCGCGGCGCCGGCGTCGAGCCCGTCGTCCAGATCCAGCGAGCGAACCGTCCAGCGCGGCCACTCGTGCGCGATCACCCCCGTCAGGCCGTGCACGCCCGCATGGTCGGGCTCGGGCGCGTCGGCATCGAACACGGCCTGGCTGCGCCGCGTGACGACCGTCAGCGTGAACGCGCGTTCACCGTAACCCTGCGCGAGCAGGGCCTTGACCCAGCGGAACAGGGACAACACGCCGCCGCGCTGCGCGGCGACGGGATCGGCAGCGGCGACGGCGGGCGCGATCCAAACGACTTCATCGAGCGGCCCGCATCGGGCGAGATGCGCATGCAGCGCATCGATCGTGTCGTCCGCGTCGAGCGGCAACCCGTGCACGTGGGCGTAACGCGCGGCGAGCGACGCCTGTTGTGACGCCTGCGCGCCGACGACAAGCACGCGCCCCGCGTCGGATTCGGGCGCGTCGGGGGGCTGTCCGACGACGCGCCAGCGCGGCACGAACAGCGTGGGTTCGATCCCGGCGGGCGGCGCATCGACCGCGCGATCGGCCGGCCCGGCCGACGACGCGACGGGCTCCGGCGCGCGAGCCTCGCGCGCCCAATAGCGCCGATCGTGCGCGAACGGATAGGTCGGCGCGGCGAGGCGGCGCGGTGCGCCGGCGTCGTGGTGCAGCGGGCGCCAGTCGACGGCGGCGCCCGCTTGCCAGCACGCCGCGAGGGTGTCGAGCGCGCCGCGCGCCGCGAGCGCCGCCACCGCCTGCGCGTCAAGCGAGGCCGCCGCGCCGGACGGCGCGGCAAGCCCCGGGCCTTCGACGAAGGCGCGCAGGCGCTGCGCGAGTTCGTCGCGCGTCGTCACGACGAATGCGGCGCGCGCCGGCATCGCGTCGCGCCCGAGCTGCGACAGGCGCGCCAGATCGGCGACCGACGCGTCCCGCCCATCGCCGTCGAGCCAGCTCAGCCAGGCGCGCGCCAGCACGGCGAGTCGCGCTTCATCCTTCGCGGACAGCACGAACACGCCCGGCCCGACGGGCGCCGCATCCGGCGCATCCGTGTCCGGCGAGACGTACTCCGCCACCACCACGTGCGCGTTCGCGCCGCCCGATCCGAAGCTGCTGACCCCCGCGACGCGTGGGCCGCCGCCGGTGGGTGCGGCCCACTCGCGCAGCGTGTCGACGAGATGGAGTCCGTCGCCGCCGAGGTCGATATGCGGATTCAGCCGCTCGAAATGAACCAGCGGCGGCAATTGACGATGCATGAGGCACAGCACGGTCTTGAGCAGCCCCACGATGCCGGCCGCCGCCTCCAGATGGCCGAGGTTGGTTTTCACCGAGCCGATACCGCAGTGCACGGACGCATCGGGCTCGAGCCCGGCCTCGAACGCGAGCCGCAATCCGCAGATCTCGATCGGATCGCCGAGCGCGGTGCCGGTGCCGTGCGCCTCGATGTAGCCGAGCTGAGCGGGCCGCACGCTGGCCGCGTCCCAGGCACTGCGCAGCAGCCGCGCCTGCTGCTCCGGATTCGGTACGGTCAGGCCGCCCGCGAGACCGCCGTGATTGCAGGCCGCGCCGCGAATCACCGCATGCACGCGATCGCCGTCGGCGCGCGCGCGCGACAGAGGCTTGAGCAGCAGCATCGCCGCGCCTTCGCCGCGCACGTAGCCATCGGCGCGCGCGTCGAAGGATTTGCAGCGGCCGTCCTTCGCCAGCATGCCGGCCCGGTAATAGGCGATGCTCTCGGCCGGGTGCAGGATCAGGTTGATCCCGCCGACGAGCGCCTGTTCCGATTCGCCGTCGCGGATCGACTGCACCGCCTTTTGCACCGCGACGAGCGAACTGGAGCAGGCCGTGTCGATCACGAGGCTCGGTCCGTTCAGGTCGTAGAAGTAGGACAGCCGGTTCGCGAGCAGCGACAACGCGCTGCCCGTGCCATAGTGTGCCTCGACGCCGCCGTCGGCCTGTTCGAGCAGGCGCGCGTAGTCCGCGCCGCTCGCGCCGATGAACACGCCCGTGCGGCTGCCCGCGGCCGCGCCGGGCGCGTGGCCTGCCTGTTCGAAGGTGTGCCACGCGAGTTCGAGCAACATGCGCTGGCGCGGGTCCATCGATTCGGCCTCGGCCGGCGAAATGCGGAAGAACGGCGCATCGAACGCCGCCACCTCGTCGAGAAAACCGCCCCGGTCGATGCCGCGATGCGCCTCTTCCGGCGCGATGCCGTCAGGCCAGGTCCAGCGACCGGCGGGCAGCACGCCGACGTGCGATTCCCCATCGCGCAGGGTCGCCCAGAAGGCCTCCGGCGTCTCGATGCCGCCCGGCAAGCGGCAGCCGATGCCGACGATCGCGATGTCCTCCGCGTGCCGCGCCGCTCGGGCGACGCCCGGCGAGTCGGCCGGCGTATCGCCCGCCAGCCGCGCTTCCAGATGCGCGGCCAGTTTCCGCGCGGTGTTGTACTGGAAGAACAGCGTCGGCTCGAGCGCGCAACGGAACTGCCCGGCGAGGCGTTCGTTGAGCGCGAGCAGATCGGCCGAGTCGAGCCCCATCTCCATCCACGGCCGCTCGGCGGCGTAGTCGTCCTGCCGCGACGCATCCAGGCCCTCGCGCACGGCCATCGCGATGTCGTGCAGGATCGCCTCGCGCGTGCGGCGCGGCGGGGCCAGCGCGGGCGCCCCGGCGTCGGGCTCCCGTTCGTCGCGGCGACGCGCGTGAATGTCGTAGTGCACGAGTACGCCGTGGCCGTCATTGTCGACGTCGCCGGGACGATAGCCGGGCATCGCCCGCACCACGCGCGCGCCGTGCAGCTCGTGAAAACGCAGGATCGGATCGGCGAGACCGCCATGCGCATGGCGCAACGAGAGATACGCATCGAGCGTCAAGTCGGCGCGCCGCCTGAACTGCTTGCAGCGCGTGATCGCGACGACCGCCGTCACGCCCGGCAGCACGCTGCAGTAGATCAGCATGAACTCCAGCAGCTGATCGCCGAGGTTGTGTTGCTGCACGTCCGGATCGATGTTGATCGCCAGCAGTTGCGCGACCGAGCCGTTCGTGTCGTGCAGGCGATGCACGTCGTCGATCGCGCAGCCGTCGAGCGCGTCGACGCGCTCGATCCGCTGCGAATAGATCACGCCGCGCACCACCCCGTCGAGCACGAGCACGAGCTGCCCTTGCGGATGGCGCGCGAGCCGCCCCGCCAGCGCGGCGTCGCTCATGCGCATCGGCTCGGCCCAGCAGCGCGCCTCGAGCGCCTGCAATGCGGGCAGATCGTCGGGGCGCGCGACGCGCACCCGATACGGGCGCGGCGTCAGATGCCGCATCAGGAACACGCGGCGCGCGTCGTCGTCGAGCAACGCGCTCGGCTGGCGCGACGGCAGCATCGCCGTGTCGGCGAGCGTCAACAACAGGTCGGAGGTTGCGGTCGACTGGGTCATCGGGCATCTCAAGCGAGTGGGACGCGCATCGCGCGAACAGGCGGCGCGCGCCTCGGGGCGGGGTGCGGCGGAAAAATTGGCGCGACCAGCGGCGCGTGCATCGGAGCCGCACACGGCGCCACAACGGCGGGCGCACAGGGCGCGCGCTTCCATCATCACACGATGCGCGTCGCGCACTGATACTTAAACCGTATTAGTCGCCGCACGACCTTTGTTCTACATTCCACGATGCAGGATCACGCGCGCGCCGCCTGCCGTGCCCGACGGCGCATCCCCGAGTCCCAACGCTCTTCCCATTCAACGAACGATGCAAGTCGGCATTGAAGCACTCAATCTCTATGGCGGCTGCGCCTACGTCGACGTGATGGAACTGGGCGCTTACCGGCAGGTGGATACCACGCGCTTCGACAACCTGCTCATGAAGCAGAAGTCGGTCGCGCTGCCCTACGAGGACCCCGTCAGCTTCGCGATCAATGCCGCGATGCCGATCGTCTCGTCACTGAGCGACGAGGACCGCAACCGTATCGAACTGCTGATCACCTGCTCGGAATCGGGCATCGATTTCGGCAAGTCGATGAGCACCTACGTGCACCACTATCTCGGCCTGAACCGCAGCTGCCGCCTGTTCGAACTGAAGCAGGCCTGCTATTCGGGGACGGCGGGCCTGCAGATGGCGGCCGGTTTCATCGCGTCGCAGACGTCGCCCGGCGCGAAGGCGCTGGTGATCGCGACCGACCTGTCGCGCTTCCTGGTCACCGAGGGCGGCGACGCGCTGACGATGGATTGGTCGTTCTTCGAGCCGAGCGGTGGCGCGGGCGCGATGGCGCTACTCGTCAGCGACACGCCCGACGTATTCGATCTCGATCTCGGCGCGAACGGCTATTACGCCTACGAGGTGATGGACACCTGCCGGCCGATCCCCGACAGCGAGGCCGGCAACAGCGACCTGTCGCTGCTGTCGTATCTCGACTGCTGCGACGGCAGTTTCGTCGAATACCGCAAGCGCGTGCCCGAGGCCCACTATCGCGACAGTTTCGGCTATCTGTGTTTCCACACGCCGTTCGGCGGGATGGTCAAGGGCGCGCATCGCAACATGATGCGCAAGCACACGCAGGTGCCGCGCGCCGCCATCGAGGCGGATTTCGACGCGCGCGTGCAGGCGGGGCTCACCTATTGCCAGCGCGTCGGCAACATCATGGGCGGCACGGTCCTGCTGTCGCTCGCGGGCGCGATCGACACCGGCCGCTTCGACGCGCCGCAACGCATCGGTTGCTTCTCTTACGGTTCCGGCTGCTGCTCCGAGTTCTACAGCGGTCTCGCCAGCGCCGAGGGACAGCGCAAGGTGCGCTCGATGCGGATCGGCGAGCACCTCGACCGGCGCTACCGGCTCAGCATGCCGGAGTACGAAACGCTGCTCGCGGGCAGCGACGTGGTGCGCTTCGGCACGCGCAACGCGCGGCCCGACGTCGACCTGCTGCCCGGCGTGTGGCACGGGTTGCGCGAGACCGTCGCCGAGACCGGCGCAAAGCGCATTGTGCTCGCGGAGATCCGCGAGTTTCATCGCCGCTATGCCTGGCTCGACGCGTGAGCCCGCCCCTTCCCCTTTCATTCATATCGCTTCCGACATGAGCCAAGATCTCGTTTTCGACACCGTTCGTCGCCATATCCTCGACGTGCTGCCCGATCTCGACCCGGCGCAGGTCACGCTCGACCAGAGCCTCGTCGCGCTGGGCGCGAATTCCGTCGACCGCGTGGAGATCGTCACGATGTCGATGGAATCGCTGAACGTGACGATTCCGCTCGTCAGCTTCGCCCAGGTCCGCAATATCGCGGGGCTCGTCGACGTGCTGAACGCGAACCTGCGCTGAACGGCGCCACCGGGCATGGCGACGCCCTCGCTTCTGCGCGTCGACGGGCCCGTCTGCCGTCTGCGGCTCGATCGCGACGATCGCGCGCCCGTCCTCGATCGCGCGCTCGTCGACGATTGCCTGCGGACCCTGGACGCACTCGACGCGGCGATTCACATCGTCGTGCTGGAGGGCGCGCCGGACGCGTTTTGCGCGGGCGCGGACTTCGATGCGCTGGCGAGCGGCGGTGCGGCGTCGGCCGTCGATCCGGAGCGGCTTTACGCACTGTGGTCGCGGCTCGCGAACGGGCCGTTCGTCAGCATCGCGCACGTGCGCGGCGCGGCCACCGCCGGCGGCGTCGGGTTCGCGGCCTCCTGCGATCTCGTGCTCGCCGCCGACGATGCGACCTTCGCGCTGCCGGAGCTGCTGTTCGACCTGTATCCGGCCTGCGTGCTGCCGTTTCTGGTGCGCCGCGTCGGTTTTCAGCGTGCGCACTACATGACGCTCACGACGCGCCCCGTCACGGCGCGCGAGGCCACCGCCTGGGGGCTCGCGGACGCGACCGACGCCGACAGCGAAGCCTTGCTGCGCCGCCATCTGCTGCGGCTGCGGCGCGTCGGCCGGGCCGGCATCTCACGCTACAAGGCCTATGCGGCGCGCCTGCACGATCTCGTCGAGCAGGCGCGCGAGGACGCCGTCGCCGCGAATCGCGCGCTGTTCTCCGACGAGGCGGCGCTCGCGACCATCCGCCGCTACGTGCGCACGGGCGCGCTGCCCTGGGAAGCGTAGTCGTTCCACCGCGCGTCGGCTGTCGCCCGCCCCCGGATGCAGGCACACCGTCGTGCACGGGGCTCGCCTCCACCAAGCGCCGTCCTCCCAACGCGCGCCGACTGTCGCCTGTCCTCCCGGATGCGGGCCGCGCGCACCATCGCGCGCGCGGCTCGCCCGTCTACTTCGACGCCAGCGCCATGGCCGGATCGCGCGGCGGCAGCCAATGACGCTCGCGCTCGAACGGATAGGCCGGCAATGCGATGCGGCGGCGACCCGCGCCTGCGTGGAGCGGCAGCCACTGCACCTTCACGCCGTTGACCCAGAGCAGCGCGAGCTTGTCCGGATCGCGGCTCGCGATCGTCATGTCGACGATCGCGCGGCCGGTCGATCCGGACAGCAGCTCGCGCACCTCCGAGGCGCCGCCGACGCGCCCCGTGAAGGCCGCCGGCCGCGCGCCGCGATCGTCGAGCAGGCCGGGCTCGTCGGCCAGCCACGCGTCGAGCGCCCGGCCCAGCTGCGCATGCGCGTGCGCCGCGTCGACGACCAGCGCGAGCCGGTGCTCCATCGCCTCGCGCCCCGTCTGCAGCGTATAGGCCAGGTTCGCGACGTCGAGATCGGGCCGCGCGTCGAGCCATGCGCGCAGACGGCGCGCCTGCTCGCGCAGCGCCGTGTCGGTACGCGCCGACAGCGGCACCAACCATGCGGTCGCCGCGTGGTCCGGCGCCGCCGGCACGTCGGGCACGTCGGGCTCGTCGGATGCGTCGGGCTCGTCGGATGCGTCGGGCTCCTCGATGATCAGGTGCGCATTCGCCCCACCCGCGCCGAATGAGCTGACCGTCGCGCGCAGCGGATACGCGCGCGGCGTGCCGTCGGCGCGCTCGATCACCGGCCGCTGCCACGCCTCGCAGGTGCGTTGCAGGCGGAACGGCGTGTCGGTGAAGTCGATGTCGGGATTCAGCGCATCGACCTTGATGGTCGGCACGAGCGTGCGATGCCGCAGCTGCAGCAGCACCTTGATCAGCTGCGACATGCCCGAGGCGGCTTCCGCGTGACCGATGTTCGACTTCACCGAGCCGATCGCGCAGAAACCGCGCTCGTCGGTATGCCGCCGGAAGCTCGCGACGAGCGCGCCGACCTCGATCGCGTCGCCGAACGGATTCCCGTAGGCCGCCGACTCGACATAGCTGACGGTGCGCGGATCGATGCCGACCTTCGTGAAGTTGGCGTCGATGAGGTCGGACTGCGCGGCGGCGTTCGGCACGAAGTAACCGTAGGACCGGCCGCCGTGGTTGACCGACGAGGCCTTGATGACGCCGATGATCTCGTCGCCGTCGGCTCGCGCGTCGTCGAGGCGCTTGAGCAGCACCGCGCCCACGCCTTCCGCCGGCAGATAACCGTCGCCGCGCGAGAAGCTCGTGCTGTCGGGGCGGCTGCCGAGCAGCCCCGCCGACGAGAGCGCCAAGTACTTCTTCGGATGGAGCGACAGGTTGGTCGCACCGGCGATCGCCATCCGGCAATCGCCCGTCAACAGGCTCGAGATCGCCATGTGCACGGCGACCAGCGACGACGACGACATCGTGTCGACCGCGACGCTCGGCCCCTGGAAGTTGAACAGATGGGATACGCGGTTGGCGATCGAACCGTAGGACGCCATCGCGGTCACGGCCTCGCGCACCGGATCGGTGTCGAACTCGCGGTATTGCTGCGACATCGCGCCCGCGAACACGCCGATGGGCGCGGACGCGGCCTGCTGCAGGGTCTCGCCGAGATAGCCGGCCGATTCGAGCAGGGTGTGCACGGTCTCGATGAAGAGCCGCTCCTGCGGATCGATGATCGCGGCTTCCTCGCGCGAGATGCCAAAGAAGGCCGGGTCGAACAGGTCGACGCCGTTCAGGAAGCCGCCCCAGCGGCAGCAGGTCTTGCCGGGCTTGCCGCGCTCAGGATCGAAGATCGCCGCGTGGTCCCAGCGCTGCGCCGGCACGTCGGTGATGCAGTCTCGGCCTTGGACGAGGTTGTCCCAGAACGCGGCCAGGTCGTCGGCGCCCGGGAAACGGCCGGCCATGCCGATCACCGCGATGTCGCGGGCGATCGCGCCGGATGCCACGGCCCGCGGCGCCGGAGCGGCCGGCGTCGGCGGGGTCGCCGGCGGACCGACCGGCGCGATGCCGCCGGCCGCCGGTGCCGCCGCGTGCGCGCGCCCGGACGCCAGCGCGGCGGCTTGCGCCGGATAGGCGTCGACGAGATGCGCGCTCAACGCGTCGATGCTCGAATACTGGAAGATCAGCGTGACCGGCAACGTGCCGAAATGCGGTTCGAGACCGGCCGCGAGATCGAGAATCGACACCGAGTCGAGTCCGTAGGATTCCAGCGGCGCATCGTGCTCGACGCGGTTCGGCGGCACCTTCAGGATCGTGGCGAGCAGACCCGCGAGCAGCGCGGCGACGGCGGCGGTCGCCGGCGCCGCCTCGACCACCGCGGGCGCGCGCGCCGCGCCGGCTTCGCTCCGATGCGCGGCTGGCGGCAGGAGCGCGGCCGCGCGGTCGGGACAGGCATCGATCAGATGGGCGGCGAGCACGTCGACGCTCGGATACTGAAAAAACAGCGTCACCGGCAGCGGCCCGAAATACGGCTCGAGATGACCGGCCAGATCGAGCATCGATACCGAATCGAGCCCGTAGCTGTCCATCGGCGCGTCGACGTCGATCGAGGCGGCCCGCAGCTTGAGCGTCTCGCCGAGCGCGCGCGCCACGACGGCCTCGACCGCCTGCGCGAGCGCGCGGCGATCGGACGGCGGCGCGCTCGCGGCTGCCGAACGCGCGTTCGACGCCGGGGCCGGGACCGAGGCCGCCGGGCCGCTCACCGCGCCGCCTTCGTCCGGCGCATCCGCCCGTTCAGGCGCGGACCCGAGCAAGCCGCGCAGCCGCGCCGGATCGCCCTCGAGCACCAGCATCCGTTCCAGCCCCAGCCGCAGACCCTGCGACAGCGCGTCGAGCCCGGTGCGGGTGCGCATCGGCGCGAGGCCGGTGTTCTCCCACATCAGCGCCTTGTAGCGCGGCGCGATATCCATGCCGCCTTCCTGCCAGAGCGGCCAGGCGATCGACAGCGTGCGGCCGGCCGGCGCCGCGCCCGCGTCGCCGCCGCGCGCGACGCACGCATTGCGCCAGGTCGCGAACGCGTCGAGAAAGCCGTTCGCGGCCGCATAGTCGGCCTGCCCCGCATTGCCGTCCACGCCCGCGAGCGACCCGAACAGGATCAGGAAATCGAGCGCGATACCGCGCGTCGCCCGGTCGAGGTTGATTGCGCCGTTCACCTTCGGACGCAGCACCGCTGCGAATTCGTCGGGCGTCTTCTTGACGATGAAGTTGTCGCGCAGCACGCCGGCACAGTGAATCACGCCGTTCAAGCCCGCCCCGCCGCGCGCCCGCGCATCCTGCCCGATGGCGTCGATCAGCGCGGACACCGCCGGCGCGTCGCCGACGTCGATGCGCCGGTATTCGATGCGCGCCCCCGCCCGGCGCAGCGCGTCGAGTTCGCCCTCGCGCCGGGCGTCGAGCGCCGAGCGGCCGGTCAGGAACAGCGTCACCGCGCCGACCTGCCGGACGATCTCGCGCGCCACGAGCAGGCCGAGGCCGCCCACGCCACCCGTGATCAGGTAGGTGCCGCCATGCCGCCAGACCGCCGGGGCGACGGCTCCCGAGGTATCCCGTTCGCGCCAGCCGGGAACCCATCGCCTGCCGTCGCGATGCCGCACATGGCTCGCCTGCGCGAGGCGTCCGTCGGCGCGCAATTGCTCGGCGAGCGTCGCCGCGATCGACGGCCGTGCCCGCAGATCGAGTTCGATCAGCTGCGCGACGAGATGCGGGTTCTCCCGGCGCGCGGTGGCGAGCAGGGGCGCGAGCGCGCCGAGCCACTCGGGCGGACAGCTGCCCGCCCCCGCGTCGGGACCGAGCACGACCTGGAGCAACGCCCGGCCCGCGAAAGGGCACTTCAAACGATCCGCGAGCCGTGTGAAGAGCTGCCCAGCCAGCGCAACGAACGTGGTCGCGGGATCGTCGCCGGCGTCGACGCGCAGTGTCGCCATGTCGACGCCCGGCATCGCGACGGGCGTGCCGATGAACAGCACGTGATGCGCGCTGAATCCTTCGATATCGGCCAGGTCGGCCGGGACGGCATCGCGCCACGCCGGCGCCGCGATCAGGGACGCCAACGCACGCGCCGGCGGCTCGGCGTCGCGATGCGCGGCAACGGATGCGGCCGCGTGCACCGCCTGTCCGCCTGGCGCCACGGGGTCGAGCCAATACCGCTCACGCGCGAACGGATAGACGGGCAGGCTCACGCGGCGCGGCGCGTCGTTCCCCGAACGCCATGCGGCCCAATCCACCGCCCCTCCGCCGACCCAGCCCGCGAGCGCCGCGTCGAGCGTCGCGGCCCCGGCGCGCGCGGCTGCGGACGGCGCATCGGCCGCGCGCGCCGGAGTCCGTCCGACATGCAGCCCCGTGCGCTCGCCCCGCACGAACGCCTCGAGCCGGGCGCAGGCGGTCTCGAACGAATCGGCGGCGAACGCGAGCCGATACGGCATCGCCTCGCGTCCGCTCTGCAAGGTGTAGGCGACGTCGGCCAGCGCCGGACGGCGACGCGCATCGTCCGGCCATGCACGCAGATAGCGCAGCAGACGCGCCGCATAGGCGACGAGCGGCGCGTCGCCGCGCGCCGACAGCACGATCGCGCAGGCCGGCCACGCCCCATCGCCCGGCGCCCATGCCGGGGCGGGCCCCGGGTACTCCTCGACGATCAGGTGCGCGTTCGAGCCGCCCGCGCCGAACGCCGACACGGCCGCGACGCGCGGCAGCGCGCGCCCGTCGACGACCGGCTGCGGCCAGTCGCGCAGGGTCCGGTTGACCTCGAACGGGCTCGCCGCGAAATCGATATTGGGATTCAGCGTCGCCGCGTGCAGCGACGGCGCGAGCTGGCGCTCGCGCATCTGCAGCAGCACCTTGGTCAGCGATGCAATGCCCGCCGTCGCCTCCGCGTGGCCGATGTTGGACTTGACCGAGCCGATCCAGCACTGATGATCCGACGGCCAGTGATCGCCGTAGGCGCCGCCGAGCCCGGTGATCTCGATCGGATCGCCGAGCCGGGTGCCGGTGCCGTGCGCCTCGATGTAGTTAATGGCGCGCGGCTCGACCCCCGCCTCGGGGGGGGGGGGGGGGGGGGGGGGGGGGGGGGGGGGGGGGGGGGGGGGGGGGGGGGGGGGGGGGGGGGGGGGGG
>JAYFRU010000011.1:0-21403 GCA_040946965.1 Burkholderia sp.
GCGCGTTCCTCAAACTCGGCTGCTGCTTGATCTGCTGGAACACCTTGCAGCGAACTCAGAAGTCTTTATGAAACCGTCTCTTAGTGGGGCGGGGTTCCCTGTCCGCAACCTGCCGGGGGCTTCGCGCCCCCGCTTTTTCTTGAGGAACCGCAATGGCGTCCGAAGTTGATATTTGCAACCTAGCCTTGTCCCACCTGGGCGACGAAGCCACGGTGGCAAGTCTCGACCCGCCGGAGGGGTCGCCCCAGGCGGGCTACTGTGCGCGGTTCTACCCGGCCGCGCGCGACGCGCTGCTGGAAATGCACGCTTGGGGCTTTGCCACCAAGCGAGTGCAACTGCCGCTGCTGCCGAACACCTGGTCGATGTGGGACTACGCCTACGGCCAACCGTCGGACGTTCTGAAACTGCTGGCCGTGCTGGCGCCTGACGCCCAGGACGACTACACCCTGACGGCGCAGGGCGGCTATGGCAGCACGGTCAGCCCCCAACCTTTTTCCGCCGAACTGGACGCCAGCGGGCGCAGCGTCATCTACACCAACCAGCCCGACGCAGTGCTGCGATACACCGCCATCATGCGCGACACCACAAAGTTTTCGCCGCTGTTCGTCATGGCGCTGTCGTGGCATTTGGCGTCCATGCTGGCCGGCCCCATGCTGAAAGGCGACGTGGGCGGGGCGGAAGCCAAGCGATGCGCCGCCATGATGCAGTCCTACTTGTCGCAGGCCACCGCGTCGGACGCCAGCCAGCGCCGCGTCGCCCCGGCGGCGACGGCCGCTTGGATTGCGGGGCGCTGATGTCGAACGTCCGGGTCATCCAGCGTTCGTTCGGCGGTGGCGTGCTGTCGCCGGAAATGTTCGGGCGCATCGACGACGTGAAATACCAAAGCGGCCTGGCCGATTGCCGCAACTTCGTCATCAAGCCACAAGGCCCAGCCGAAAACCGGCCCGGCTTCGCCTTCGTGCGCGTGGTGAAGGATTCCGCCGCGAAGACCCGCCTGATTTCCTTCGTCTATTCCATCACCCAAACGATGGTGATTGAAATGGGCGCGGGTTATTTCCGCTTCCACACCGACGGCGCCACGGTGCTGGATGGCGACGACCCCTACGAAATCACGAATCCCTATGCCGAAGAAGACCTGTTCGACATTCATTACGTGCAGTCCGCCGACGTGCTGACGCTGGTGCATCCCAAGTATGCCCCGCGCGAACTGCGCCGGCTGGGCGCGACCAACTGGCAACTGTCCACCATCGCTTTTTCGTCCCCCATCGGCGTGCCCGGTGGCGTGTCGGCGACCAGCAACGGCAAGGGCACCGACTACAACTACAGCTACGTGGTGACGGCGCTAGACCCCGAAGGCAAAGCAGAATCCGCCCCGTCGTCGGCTGGCACCTGCACGAACAACCTATTCACCAACGGCGGCATGAATACCATCGCCTGGTCGGCGGTGGCCGGCGCGTCGCGCTACAACGTGTACAAGCTGCAAGCCGGCCTGTACGGCTACATCGGGCAGACCACCGGCACGTCGCTGGTGGACGACAACGTGGCGCCCAACCTGTCGATGACGTCCCCGATTTACGACGCGGTATTTTCCAGCACGGGCGACTACCCGGCGGCCGTGTCCTATTTCGAACAGCGCCGCGTGTTCGGTGGCACCATCAACAAGCCCGCGAACGTCTGGATGACGAAAAGCGGCACCGAAGCGGCCATGTCCTATTCGTTGCCGACCCGCGACGATGACCGCGTGGCCTTCCGCGCGGCCGCGCTGTATTCCAGCGCCGTGCGCCATATCGTCCCGCTGTCGGACATGCTGCTGCTGACTTCTTCCGGCGAATGGCGCGTCACGTCGGGCGGGGGCGTCATCACGCCCAGCGATGTCATCGTGCGCACGCAATCGTACATCGGCGCGTCGAATGTCCAGCCCGTGCTTGTCGCCAACACTACCATCTACGGTTCGGCGCGCGGCGGCCACGTCCGCGAATTGGCCTACAACTGGCAAGCTAACGGGTTCATCACGGGCGACCTGTCGCTGCGCGCGGCGCACCTGTTCGACAATCTGGAAATCGTGGATATGGCGTATGCCAAGGCGCCGCAACCTATCGTGTGGTTCGTCAGCAGCAACGGCACCTTGCTGGGCCTGACCTATGTGCCCGAACAGCAAATCGGCGCCTGGCACACCCATGACACCGCTGCCGACGGCGCTTTCGAATCGTGCGCCGTGGTGTCGGAAGGCAGCGAAGACCGGCTGTATGTCATCGTCCGGCGCACCATCAACGGCCAGCAGGTGCGCTACATCGAACGCCTAGGGTCGCGCCAGTTCGACGGCCAGGAAGATGCCTTCTTCGTCGATAGCGGCGCGTCCTACAGGGGCGTGCCCATCACGCAAATCACCGATGGTCTTGACCAGCTGGAAGGCATGACGGTCAGTATCTTGGCCGACGGCGCGGTGTATCCCCAGCGCGTCGTCAACGATGGCGCCGTGACGCTGGAACAGGAAGCCAGCACCGTGCATATCGGCCTGCCCATCACGGCGGAATTCCACACCCTGCCGCTGGCAATGCAGCTTGACGGCAGTTTCGGCCAGGGCCGCGCCAAGAACGTGAACAAGCTATGGCTGCGCGTGTACCGTTCGTCCGGCATCTTCGCCGGCCCGACGGCCGACCAGCTTACCGAAGTCAAGCAGCGCACCGATGAACCGTTCGGCGCGCCGCCCGCGCTGAAAAGCGAAGAAATCCCGCTGGCCTTGTCCCCGCGCTGGGGCGACAGCGGCCAAGTTTTTGTGCGCCAGGCCGACCCGCTGCCGTTGATGATTGTGTCGATGTCGGCGGAAATCGCCTTGGGCGCGTAGGAGAAAAGCAATGTCCGGTGCCACGACCGCCGCCGCGCTTGGGATGTCCGCCGCCAGTGCCGGTTCCGGCATGGTCGGCAGCTACTACAGCGCGCAGTCGCAGCAAAGCAGCCTTGAATTTCAGGCCAACATGTCGCGCATCAGCGCAGGCGCGCAGGAATCGAACGCCAGCATGGTCGAATCGCTGGGCGCGGCCAACGCCGATGCCATTCGCGCCACGGGCGATTTCAACGCCAGCATCGCCGAACTTGGCGCGCAGTCCGCCTTGTCCGCCGGCCAGCAGCAAATCGCCACCCAAACCCTGAAAGCCGGGCAACTGAAAAGCAGCCAGCGCGCCGCGATGGCCGCCAATGGCGTTGACCTGGGCGAAGGCAGCGCGGCGGAAGTGCAGCAATCCGGCGACATCGTGAAAGACATCGACATGGACACCCTGCGCGCCAACGCCGCGCGCGCCGCGATGGGCTACCGCGTGCAGGGGATGCAGGCGCAGCTTGGTTCCCAGCTTAGTGCGCTGAACACCGAAACGAACGCCAAGATTCAGGCTATGAACCTGCGCACGGGCGCCGGCAACGCGAACATTTCCGCGACCATGAACGAAGGCAGTGCCGCCGGCATCAGCCCTATCGGGTCGGGCACCGTGTCGTTGATTGGCGGCGCGGGCGATGTGGCGAAATCCTGGTACGCCTACGACAAGACTGCGACGGACAACCGCCCGACGCTGGATGACGTAGGCGCGTCGAACAACTGGTGGGGCACCGCCGAATAGGAGTTAGACCATGCCGCGCGTACCCACCTACGATTCCCCGGTTGTTTCGCCCAATACCTTGTCGCCCGGCGGGCTGGACGCGCCGCGCTTTATCACGCCTGAATTTCGTACCAGCGACGCCCCGGCATTCAAGGACACCACCAGCCCGCAAATCGAACAGCTGGGCAATTCCTTGGGCCGCGCGGGGAATGCCGTAGGCAACATCGCCGACGACCTGGTGCGGCAGGCCAATCAGACGCGCGTCGATGACGCCATGACCCAACTGGTCAAGGCCGACACCGATATGCGCGTGGAAGCCACGAAAATTCAGGGACGCGACGCCATCGAACGCCCCGATGGAAAGGCGCTGCCGGACGAATACACCGAAAAATTCCAGACCGTCGCCCAAGGCATCCAGGATGCCCTTGGCAACGATGCCCAAAAAGCCGCGTTTCGCGGTCAATCCCTGCGTTTGCAACAAAGCCTTTACGGTGCGCTGTCGTCGCACGTTGCGAAGGAATGGGCCACTTATCAAGACCAGGCCGACAACGCGAAAATCGACACCGCGACCCAGCGCGCCAGCGCCATCCCGAACGACGAAAACACTTTCACGCAATCGTTGGGGGCCATCGAAGGCGTCGTGCGCTCCAAGGTGAAGCGCAACGGCGGCAACGACGAAATGGCCGATGCGGAATTCCGCAAGCTGCGCGACGCGACCTACTACGGCCGGTACAAGGCATGGGAACAAACCGACCCGGTGGCCGCGCTGTCGAACTTCCAGCGCAACCAGGCGCAAATCAGCCCCATCATGCGCGACCGCATCGCGGGCGACCTATTCCAGTCGTCCGCGCCGTCGCTGGCCCAGGCCGCGAAATCCTGGGTGGTGGGTTCCGGGTCGGCACCGGCCAATGCGCCCGACCAGGCCGGCACGCCGCGCGGCATCCGCAACAACAACCCCGGCAACATCGTCCAGACGACGGGCCAGTGGCAAGGCGAAGTGCAGGGCAATGACCCCAAGTACAAGACCTCGCCACGCCCGAAGCCGGCATCAAGGCGATGGGTGACAACCTGCTGGCCTATCAAGATAAATACGGCCTGAACACGGTCAGCGGCATCGTCAGCCGGTGGGCGCCGGCCACCGAAAACGACACCAACGGCTATATCGGCACGGTGTCGAAGGCGCTGGGCGTGAAGGCCGACGACAAACTGAACCTGCGCGACCCCGCCGTGATGTCCAAATTGGTGGGCGCGATGATTGGCGTGGAGAATGGCAAGCAGCCGTATTCCGATGCTCAAATCTCCACGGGCGTCAATGCCGCGCTGGGTAAGGCGACGCTGCCTTCTGCGCCGAGGCAAACCGATTACGGCTACGGGAGCCGCCCCGACGGCAGCTTGAAGGGTCGGGGGTTCCTTGGCGAATTGAAGCGCCCTGACGGCGGTGTGATGACCGAATACAGCATCGGCGTGGAAATCGACGGCAAGGAAATGGACATTCCGACGCTGGTTCCTTCGCTGACCAAAGACGAAATCAATACCCTGTTGACCATCAAGGACGGGGAACCCGTTCCCGATGACATTGTGAAAAAGGCGGTTGACCACGCCAAACAGCGGCTGGCCGAAGGGAAAGGCGTGTTCGCCGACAACAACCCGACGGATGCTGCCCCCGTAGCCACGACGCCCGCATGGCGCGACCCGAACGCCCTGACTGGCAACCCCATCATCGACAACCTGCCACCGGCCCAGCGCGCGCAGGTGTACGCGATGGCCCATTCGCAGGTGCATCAGGATATGGCGCAGACGCGCGACCTGCTGACCTCGCGTATCAACGATGCGCAGGCCGAATACATGGCGACCGGCAAGGCGACGAACCCGCCCAGCGAAGCGGAATTCATCCAAGCCTACGGCCAGCTTGACGGCGTGCAGCGTTACCAGGCGTTCCAAGATGTCGCCACGCTGGGGCAGCGCATCCAGCAGACCAAGACGCTATCCAACGCCGACCTGGTGATGATGGTGAACAACGCCAAGCCCGCCCCCGGTGAAGGATTCGCCGAACGCCAGCGCAATTACGAAATCCTGCAACGCGCGGCGAAACAGACCTTGGACGACCGCCGCAAAGACCCGGTGAAATTCGCGTTGCAGAATCCGGTGTTCGGCATCCAGCCCATCAAGGATTTCGGCAACATGAACGCGCTGATGGCCGAAGTAGGCAAGCGCAAGGGGGCCATGAACAAAATCGCTAGCGACTACGGCACGGCGCCGGCCCTGATGACCAACGAAGAAGCCGCCGCGTTCGGCAAGTTCATGGGCACGCTGCAAACCCCGGACAAGGCCCGCATCCTGGGCAACTTCGCCGCCATCGGCGACGTGGCCGGCGCGCGGTCGCTGTCCATGCAGTTGAAGGACAAGGACAACACCTTGGCGGTGGCCGCCCTGCTGGCCGCCTACACCACCGACCCGACGACGCACTGGTTTGGCCCGGATACGCCGGGCACGAACGTCGGCCAAATGTACCTGGATGGCAAGGATGCCATCGAACAGAAGCGCGCCAAGATTGACGCCCAGGCCGAACTTGGCATCAAGGCTCAAATATATACCGCCCTGGATGGGGTATATCAGACGCCCCAGGGCCGCGACACCGCTGCCGAAGCCGTCTATGGCATTTTCGGCAAGCTGCAAGCCGACGGCAGCGGCGACGTAGAACGCGCTGTCACCCTCGCCACGGGCGGCGTCATGCAATTCAATGGCGGCAAAATCGCCAAGCCCTACGGCTGGGCAGACGGCAAATTCAAGGACGCCATCACCGATACATTGCCCAAGGCTATCAAGAATGCCGGGGGCGACTTCATCGCGGGCGGCAAGAAAGTCAGCGCCGCCGACTTCGCCAAGGCGTTGCCCGGCGCGCGTTTGCAGACCTTCGGGCAAGGCAGCTACTTGGTCATGGCCGGCAACGACGTAGTGCGCAATCCCGATGGCACCCCCTACATATTGAAGGTGGCCCCGTAATGTACGACGACATGTTCCCCGCCGAACGCGCGGCGTCGCTGTCGCAATCGGTGCAGCGCCCCTACACCCAACCCGGCGCGCCGGGGGCTTCTACCGGCTTCGGCGGCGCGATGGCCGACATCGTGCCCAATGCCACACTGACCACGGCGAACGCCTGGTCGGGCATCCTGGATGCCTACGGCAAGGCGGCGGTCTACCGTGACGTGGCCACCGACCCGGCGATTCTGCTGGGCAAGCCCGCGCCGGACATGGACAAGTTGAAAGCCGAAACCATCGACCAGATCGGCAACAACCAGTTGGGCGTCGCGCTGCGCGAAGAAGCGAAGAAATACACCCCCGATCCGCTGGCGACCGGCGCAGCCGGCCAGATTGTCTTCGGCGTGGGCACCAGCCTGGCGAAAGCCGGCGCATACTCGCTGACCGGCCCCGCCGCGCCCGTGCTGTTCGGCGCGGATGTCGGCGTGAACCGGGCCGACGAACTGAAAGACCAGGGCGTAGATGCCACCACGGCGAACACGGCGGGACTGGTATCCGGTGTGGCCGGCGCTGTGGGGATGAAGCTGCCCGCCGCGATGGGGGCCACGCGCCTGCAAAGCGCGGCCATCGGCGCCGTCACCAACCCCGCGCTGAACGTGGCGGAAGTCGGCGGCATCCGCGCGATTCTGCAACACGCTGACTACGACAAAATCGCCCAGCAGTACCAGCCCTTCGACCCGTTGAACCTGACCGTGGCGGCCATCGTCGGCGCGGGCTTCGGTGCCGGATTCCATACCGGCAGGGCCAAGCTGCCGGCCGGCGAAGCGCCTGCGCCGACCTTGACGCCGGACGAACACGCCGCCGCGCTGACGATGCACGAAGCGCAGACCCGCGACGGTGACACACTGACCCAGCCGGGCGACATCGCGGCGGCCAACGCTGCGAAGGACGGGCAAGACCTGGCGCGCCAGCAGCTTGACAACGGGGAACCGGTGAACGTCGCCGTGGACATCCCGACCGACGCCGCCACGGTCGCGTCGCGCGCCGCCGACGTGGCGCAGCGAATGAAGGATGGCGACACGCTGCTGGGCGCAAAGCTGGATTTCGCCGGCCGTCGGGTCGAAGACCTGGAAGCCGAATACGCCCGGCTGGCCGACGACAAAGGCCGCAATGTGACGGACAGCGCGCACCTTATCGACACCGACCTGGTGCGCGAATTGTCGCCGGGCTACCGCGACAACCGCCTGCGTTCCAGCGACATCCACGAAGCGGCCAGCGCCTTGACCAAGGAAATGTACGCCCGCGCGCTGGCGCGCCCGGTGGGCGAAGGTGGCCGCGACCCCGTGGTGCAATTCCTGGCCGGCGGGGGCGGGTCGGGAAAATCCACGGCCAAGGACACGCTGCTGGGCGCGTCCAACGTGGACGTGCGCATGGATGGCACCTTTTCCAGCTTGGCGCGCGCCCGCGCGGATGTCGAAGCGGCACTGGCGTCGGGCCGCGATGTCCAAATTATCTACGTGTTCCGGTCGCCGGAAAAGGCCATTCAGGGGGCCATCCAGCGCGCCGCCAACGAAGGGCGCCCGGTGCCCGTCGAAGCCTTGGCATCCGCGCACGAAGGCGCGCCCCAGGTAGTAAAAACCCTTGCAAACGACTACAATGGGAATGACCGGGTGCAAGTCCGCGCCATCTGGAATGATGGCGACAACCCGACGCAAGCCCGGTTCATTCCCATTGGGGAGATTCCTCATGTTGACCGAAACCAAGCAACAGCCGTCTTCCGGCAAGCCGTTGATGACGCCCTCGCAGGGGGGCGAATCGAACCAGCGGTATGGCGGGCTTTCCTTCAAGGAATACACCGACCAAATGCTGACGAAGGGGCTGGACAGCTTCCGCAAACTCGACCCGAACAACATGCCCAAGACCCCCTAACGGGGAACGGCGGCATCGGCCAGGGCGCGCCGCCTGACACGCCCGGCACCATCGTTGAAAAAGTCGTCGATGCGGTGTCCCGCCTGCTGGGCCGGGACGAACCGACGCAAACCCCACCCGAAGCCAACCTGAAAGCGGAAACGCCCGAACAAGCCATCGCGTTCGACTTGGCCGCGCGCTACCCCGACGCTCTGATTCCGTCGGGCGAACTGGACGCCGACGGCAACCCCATCCAAATAATCCGCGCTGCCGACCTTGTGCAGCAGGCCGCCGATGTGGAAAAACAGGCCCAAAAAGAAACTGCTGCCTTCGGCGCGGCGGTCAACTGCGCTTTGAGGTTCCCCCGTGCGTAACGAGTGCATAGAAGCCGTCGCCCAGGCTATCGGGCGCAGCATCACCCAAAAAGAAGCCCAGGACATCGAAGGCCGCATCGTGCGCGCCATGCGGGAACGCGCGCGCCAAGACCCAGCGGCGTGGCGGCAACTGGACGAAGCCGGACGGCTGCGCGCGGCGGCGGACGATGCCGCCCAAGGGCTGATGCACGAAGCCGCCAAGGCCAAGCAGCGCGTGGCCTTAACCATCATCGCTCATGACAAGGTGATGAACCGCTACCAATCGCTGGTCGCTGCCGGGCAAAAGCCCTTCCAGGCGGTGGCCCGCGTGCTGGATGATGCCAGCCGATTCGGCAAGGGCGTCGCCAATGAGTATTTCCCCGGGCTGATTGACACCATGAACGCCGTGCATCCGCGCTGGCTTGGCATGGTTGAAAACGCCGGGCAGGCCGCCGACCTGGTGCGCGAAATCTTCGGCGTCAGCAGCGGCAATGCGATGGCCGCCAAGGGCGCGAAAGCATGGCTGGAAACGGTCGAAGCCATGCGCCAGCGGTTCAACGCCGCCGGGGGCGACGTGGGCAAGCTGGATTACGGCTACCTACCCCAGCCCCACGATGACCTGCGCGTGCTGCGCGCCGGGCAAGACCAGTGGGTGAAGAACACGCTGCCGCTGCTTGACCGCGCGCGCTACATCGACGAAGAAGGCAACCGGCTGAACGACGCACAGATGGTGGACATGCTGAACAACGCATGGGAAACCATCACCACGGGCGGCCTGAACAAGATGGAACCGGGGGGGCGCGGGCGGCGGTAGCGGGATGCGGGCCAACCGCGGTAGCGAACACCGGGCCATCCACTTCAAAGACGCCGAAAGCTACCTGACATACGCAGCCCAATACAACAAGGGCGGCGTGCTGTCGTCCATGCAGGGACACGTCGGCCGGCTTGCCAAGGACATCGCCCTGGTCGAAGAATTCGGCCCCAATCCCCTGACGCAATGGCGCTTCCTGCACGACACGGCGCGCAAGTCGGGGCAGTCCGATATGGTCGGGCCGTGGATGGTGCGCACGTCCGACATGTGGGAAGTGCTGAACGGCGGCGCGGCCACGGTCGTCAATCCGCGCTTGGCCGAAATCGCCCAAGGCGCGCGCAACATCGAAGTGTTCGGCAAGCTGGGGCAAGCCTTTATTTCCAGCGTCACTGACCTGCCCACCTACTTCGTCACCACGGGGTTCAACCGCCTGGGGCTGGGCGATGCCTTGGTGAACCTTGTTCGGTCTTTCGGCAAAGAATCGGCCGACTACGCCAACCGCGCCGGCCTGGTGGCCGAATCGGTCATCAGCGACATGAACCGCTGGGCCGAATCGAACGTCGGCCGGGGCTGGACGGGCAAGCTGGCGAACGCCACGATGAAAGCCAGCCTGTTGGAAGCCTGGACGGATGCGGTGCGCCGGGGGTTTTCCGTCACGATGATGGGCGCGCTGGGTAAGATGTCGCGCGGCGAGTGGTCGGCGCTGGAAGCGGGCGACCGCTCGCGGCTGCAACGCCAGGGCATCACTGAAACCGACTTCAAGATGTGGAAGCTGGCGACCCCGGAAAGCTGGCGCGGCAGCGACATGCTGACCGTGCAGGCACTTCGCGCCATCCCCGAAGCCGACCTGCAAGCTGCCGGCCTGTCGGTACGCGACCAAAACCGCGCGGTGTCCAAGCTGCTGGGCGCCATCGCTGACGAATCCGAATTCGCGTCCTTGGCCCAGGACTTGGGCACGCGGGCGGCCGTCACGCGCAGCACGCAAAAGGGCACCATCGCGGGCGAATTCTTGCGCTCCATCGCCTTGTTCAGGGGTTTCCCGATGGCGATGGTTTCGCGGCATTGGGGGCGCATGGCTGACCAGTGGCGCAACGGGGACAAGGCTTCATCCGTCGCCTACGGCGCCGCGCTTACCACGGGCCTGACCATTTTCGGCGCGCTGGCGATGGAACTGAAAGACCTGGTGAACGGCAAAGACCCGCGCCCGATGACCACCGGCAAGTTTTGGGGCGCAGCCTTCGCGCAGGGCGGCGGCCTGGGCGTCTTCGGCGACCTGCTGTACACCGGCCTGGGCGGCAACAACCGGGCGGGTTCACCGAATTGGGCCAGCTTCTTCGGCCCGGTGTTTGGCAGCGCCGTCGATTTGGCGAACCTTACCGTGGGCAACGCCGGCCAAGCCATACAGGGCAAGACGACCTACGCGGGTGCCGAAGCGGTGCGCTTCGCGCGCTGGCATCTGCCCTTCGTCAATCTATGGTACGCGAAAGCCGCGCTTGACCACGCGGGCCTGCAAGACCTTCAAGAAATGTTGTCGCCCGGCTATCTTGCCCGGATGCGCCAATCAGCGATGAAGGAATGGGGGCAAGATTACTGGTGGCGCCCCGGTCAAGCCGCGCCCGCGCGGGCGCCGGATTTCGGGAACATCGCCGGCCGGTAAAGGGTACGCATACCCGACCCCTGGGCCAGTAGCCTTTGCGCTATTACCCAGGGGTTTCACATGTCCGTTCAAACCAGCGTCCGGGTTGCGGGGCCGTTCGACGGCAACGACCTGACCACCGATTTCGGCTTCGAATTCGTCATCTTCCAGGCGACGGATTTGCTTGCCATCAAAACCGGCATCGACGACATCGAACTGCCGCTGGTCAAGGATGTTGATTACACCGTCACCCTGAACGATTCCACGCCAGGCGGCACCGTGTCGCTGATGACGCCGCTGGCGACCGGCGAAAAACTCACGCTGACAAGCGACCTGCAAGCCACGCAAGGGCTGCAAATCCCCAACCTAAGCGCCTTCCACCCGCAAACGCTGGAACGCGCGCTGGACAAGCTGACCATCCTGGTACAGCAGCTTGCCGACAAAATCGCCCGCACCGTGCAGGCGCCGATTTCCGGCGGCACGTCGGCGCAACAACTGCTGGAACAGCTTGCCGCGCAACTGCCGCTGGTCGCGGCGGTCTATACCCATCTGGCCTACATCCAGGCCGTCGCCACGAATCAGGCCAACGTCGATGCCGTGGCCGTCAGCATCGACCCCATCAACGCCATCGCCGCCGACATGTCGGGCACCTGGCAAGACGGGGTGAAGTACGACTATGGCAACTGCACCGACCCCATCGCGGGCGGCACGGTGGATGCCGTCGGCAACATCGTGACCGTTGCCGGGAACATGGACGACGTGAACATGGTGGCCGCCAACATCGCGGACGTGGGCACGGTCAGCCTGCACATTTCGGCGGTCGATACCGTCGCCGCCGACATCGCCAGCGTGAATTCGGTGGTCGCCGACCAGGACAATATCGACGCGGTGGCGGGCGACCTCGCCAATATCGACACCGTAGCGGGCAGCATCGCCAGCGTGAACGCCGTGGCGGCGGATTTGGGCAACATCGACGCGGTGCTGGCGAATCAAACCAACATTGATGCCGTGGCCGGGAACCAGGTCAACATCGACGTGGTGGCCAACAACATGGCCGACGTGAATGCGCTGGTCGCCGACCAAGCCAACGTCGATGCCGTGGCGGCCGCGCTGGGCGATGTCGATACCGTCGCCACCAGCATAGCCGACGTGAATGCCGTAGCGGACAACCAAACGGCCATCAGCGCCGTGGCGGTTGACCTGCAAGGTGCGCCGGTCGCCATCGACTACGGCAACGCCAGCGCCCCCACGAATCCGGCCAGCCCCACGGGCGTCTTGGCCGCCGTGTACAGCAACGCTTCCAACATCACGGCGGTTGCCCAGCAGATTGCAGCCGTGCAGACGGTTGCCACCAATCTGGCCGCGATTCTGGCCGCGCTATCGGGCGGCCTGACGGCCGCGAACAACCTTTCCGAACTGACCAATCCCGCCGCCGCGCGTGCCCATCTTGGCCTTGTCGATTTGGGTACGGCCGCCCCCTAACAGGAGAAGAACCTATGAGTACCGCCATCAGCCGACGCGGCGACACCACGGCGAACATCGCCACGATGGTCAGCGTCCCCCGTGAACTGGTCGTCGATACGACCAAGTGGACGCTGACCGTGCAAGACGGCGCGACCCCCGGCGGCTTCCCGCTGGCACGCGCCGAATTCATCAAGTACGCATTCGTCAAGGCGAACCCGCGCGCGGTGGCCTTCACCAAGACCGGCAACGCCACGGCCACGACCTCGCAGGCCATCGTCGTCGAAGTCGCCGACCTGGTTATCAAGTTCGCGGCGGCCCCGGCCATCGTCATGCCCGTATTGGCGGCCGGCACCGACTACGCCATCTACGCCTGCGCCGACGGCACCCTGCGCGCCGATGCCAACTTCACCGCGCCGTCGGGCTACACCACGGCCAACAGCCGGCAAATCGGCGGCTTCCACTACGCCCCCGGCGCGAACGCCACGGCCTGCAACACGGGCGGCGACACCAGCGCGCAAATCAGCCAGTACAGCTTTTGGGACTTGAAGTTCCGCCCGACTTGCGACGACCCGCGCGGCATGGTGCTGGTGGCCGGCGGCTTTTGGGCCGACATCTACCTGCTGGGCGTCAACCACATCACCGATGGCACCAGCAAGTACAACGTGGCGATGGCGACCGGCAGCGCCCCGCCCAAGATTCCGGTGAAGTTCGGCGGCAGCGGGTCGTCGGCCTACACCGATGGCAACTGGTTCCACTTCCGCGAAGTGCTGTCCGTCTACGGGAAGCGCCTGCCACGCTACGGCGAATTCGCCGCGCTGGCCTTCGGTGTGATGGAAAAGATTTCGTGCGGCCCTGATTCCGGCGGCAGTGCCCCCGTGACCGGCCAGAACAACACCAGCTTTACGAATGCCTGGAACAAGTTCACATCCATTTGGGGCGTCATCCAGGCCAGCGGCAACCTGTGGTCGTGGGGTGAAGACTTCGGCGGCCCCTACGGTGCGGCGGCCTACGCCGATACGCCCGACGCGCGGGGCCAGTGGTACAACGCGCCGAACGCGGCTTTGTTCGGCGGCGGTTGGTACAGCACGACGGGCTCCGGTTCGCGTTCGTCGTATTGGGGCGCCGCCCCTTCGGGTTCGGGCGCGGGCATCGGCGCGCGCGGCGTCTGTGACCACCTGGTACTTGCATAAGCGGGCCGAAAGGCCCGCGCAATGACAAGGACAGGGATGGAACCAGTCGAAGAGGCGACCAAGTGCTACGACCAAATGTTCATTGTGGAGAAGTACGAAAAGGTGATTTCGTACCTGTATCCCATTGCGCAGAGTATTCCGCGTCGGCACGGGGTCGCCAGGGACATGTTTTTGGAATGCCTGCTGGGGCAGGTCAATCTTTTCATCGTGGCGGGCAAGAGCAACCAGGTCAGCCGTTTGTACACGGCGGACGCGGGCCTTGCCACGCTGCGGTTTTGGTTGCGCTTTCTTTCGGGCATACAGAAGCCCCACGCGATGACACCCCATCAGGTCGAAACAGCCCAAGTGCTGATTGCCGAAGTGGGGAAAATCCTGGGGTCATGGATTGCCCGTCTGAATCGCAAAGGGTGAACCGGGAAAAATCCACGCGGCTTTGTTCGGCGGCAATTGGAACAACACGACGAACTCCGGTTCGCGTTCGTCGAATTGGAACAACGCCCCTTCGAATTCGAACGCGAACATCGGCGCGCGCGGCGTCTGTGACGACCTATTTCCCACACTCTGCCGGCGGTACACCCCGGCAGGTCGGCCTTACCTTTCTTGGTGGTCAGCCGGTTTCATCCTGCTTCGGCAAATACTTTTCACGGTTCGGGCAAGCGCCGATTACTGCAAATGGAAAAGCGTACCCGACATCTTCAATGGGCAGACGACACCGCAATCTGATTGACCAAATCACCGCCTGGGACAACCTGCTGGAAGCCTACCGCAAGACGGTCAAGGGCAAGCGCGCGTCGTTCAGCTACCTGGAATTCAAAGAGTACGCCCAGGTTAACATCCGGGCGATTCAGCGCGAATTGCAGGACGGCAGCTACCGCCGCAACCCCTACCGGGGATTCCTGATTTTCGAACCCAAGCTGCGCACGATTTCGGCGCTGGATTTCAAAGACCGCCTGGTGGAACACGCCATCTGCAGCATCGTGGAACCGATACTGGACGCCACCATGTTGCCGTACACCTACGCCTGCCGCGTGGGATACGGCGCGCACAAAGGCGTCGTGCATATTCAGGCCGGCTTGCGCCAAGGCGACTACACGCACTACCTGCAAACCGACTTTTCCAAGTATTTCCCCAGCGTGCAGCATGGCCCCTTGTTCGACATCGTGGGCAAGAAAATCCATTGCGCCGCCACTCTGGCGCTGATTCGGGAAATGCTGCCGCACGAAGGGCGCGGCCTGCCCATCGGTAGCCTGCTGTCCAAGGTGCTTGCCAACCTGTACGCGCAGCACCTTGACAGGATGATTCACTACGACTTCAAGGCGACGTGCTGGGCGCGCTACATGGACGACATCGTGGTGCTGGGCCGCGACGCGAACGAACTGTGTGACTACTTCCGGCGCATCGAAGCGATGGCCGCCGATGACCTGGGCTTGAAGATTTCCCGCTGGCAGGTGGCGCCGATTTCACGCGGCATCAACTTCCTGGGCTATCGCATCTGACCCACCCACAAGCTGCTGCGCAAGGCGTCGGTGACGCGCGCCAAGCGCAAGGTGGGCAAGTTCATCGAACACGCCAACACCGACGGCCTGCGCAAGTTCATGGCCGCGTGGTCGGGACATGCGAAGTGGGCCGACACGCACAATCTTTTTACCTGGATGGAGAACCGCTATGGCATTGCCTGTGCTTAACACCCGCGCCGACCTGGACGCCATCGGCGGCACCACGGAACCCGCTGCCTTCATGGACTACCTGCGCGGCAGCTTGACGCGCCAGGTGGACACGCAGACTTACCCGGAAGGCTACGGCCAGCCGGGTTATGAAGGCGACCCGCTGCCGCCTGTGTGGACGGAAGTGGAAGACCTGACCACCATCAACCGTTTCGGCTTTACCAAGGACGAAGTGCTGGGCGAATAAGGGGGCGATGGTGGCCGACCACGATCCGAACCTGGTAGCGGCGCTGGCGCGCCTGGACGAACGCATGGACGCCCACCAGCGAATCCTTGAAAACTTAGAAGATTCGCAGAAGGAAGTCGCCAAGGCCATCACCACGCTGGCCGTGGTGGAAACCCGGCAATCCACGCAGTCGGAAGGGCTGAACCGCGCTTTCCAGGACATCGGCAAGCTGCAAGCCGACGTGGCGCAGCTTATCGAACTGGCGAACAGGGGGCGCGGCGCATGGGCCATGCTGCTGGGCGTCGGTTCCGTTGTGGGCGCAGTCGCTGGCTGGCTGGCCGAACACTTTCTGGGGATGCCGAAATGAACTTCGACACCGCCTTTGACCGCCTGCTGGGGAATGAAGGCGGCTACGTCAACAACCCGGCCGACCCCGGCGGGGAAACGAATTGGGGCGTCACGGTGGCCGTGGCGCGCGCCAGCGGCTACACGGGCGCCATGCGCGACATGACGCGCGCACGGCCAAAGCAATCTACCGCGCGCGCTACTGGACGCCGATTTGTGGCGACGCGCTGCCGCCGGCCGTCGCCTTCCAGGTCTTCGACGCGGCGGTGAACCACGGCGTCAGCCAGGCGGCCAAGTGGTTGCAGGCCGCCGTGGGCGCGGCGCAAGACGGCAGTATCGGCCCGTTGACGCTGAACGCCGTCGCCAAGGCCAACTCGGCGGCGCTGGCGATGCTGTACCTGTCGGCGCGGCTGTTCTTCTACCCCAAGCTGTCCACCTGGCCGACGTTCGGCAAGGGCTGGGCGAACCGTGTGGCGGGCAACTTGCAGTTGGCCGCCCAAGATATTGGAGCGTGAACATGGACTGGAAAGACCTGGCCGGTATCGTCGGCAAAGCCGCCCCCATCGTGGGAGGCATCCTGGGCGGGCCGGCCGGCGCCGCCGTGGGCGGCCTGGTGGCGACGGCGCTGGGCACCGATGCGTCGCCGGACGCCGTTTCGGCGGCCATCCTGCAAGACCCCGAAGCCGCCGTGAAGCTGAAAGAACTGGAAGTCAACAGCAAGGTGCAGTTGCAGCAGCTTACCGTGACGGCCGAACAGAACCGCTTGCAGGCGGCCACGGTGCAGTACGCCGCCGAAGCCGCCGACCGGGACAGCGTCCGCAAGCTGGCGGCCCAGCAGCCGAAGGATTGGATTCGCCCGGCCATCACCGTGTTGATGGCGCTGGGCGCCGCCGGCATCGTGTGGGCCATCCTGTCCGGTACGGCCGAAAGCCTGTTGCGCGACACCACGGCCAGCCTGACCGTGGGCACGCTTATCGGTTACTGGTTCAACGAACTGAAACAGGTGCTGGCTTTCTACTTCGGGACGACCGGGGAAGCCCAGCGGGCCGGCGCGGAAATCCGCCAGTTCGCCACGTCGCCCGGTACGGTCACGACGCCGGACGTTCCCGGCAAATAGGGGATGGCGGAAGCGGTGAGATTCGAACTCACGGACGGTTTCACCCGTCGCTTGTTTTCAAGACAAGTGCCTTAAACCACTCGGCCACGCTTCCACGGCCGGCATTGTAACCGAAATGCCGCTGCCGTCCCCAGCTTTGGGGCGGCATCGTGCGCATCCTGCCAGCTTGGTCGGCTCAGCCCGCCTCGTCGTCGGTATCGCGCAGGAACAACTCCTGCAGGTCGTTGAGGAAGCGCTGGCCGAGCGGCGTCGGCGCGATGCGTTCGTAGTCGCGCGCGATCAGCCTGCACCGTTCGGCCTCGACCAGCGCCGGCTCGATGGTCGATAGCGGCAGCCCGGTGCGCTCGGCATAGCTGGCCACCGGAAAGCCCTCGGCCAGCCGCAGCGTGTTCAGCATGAACTCGAAGGGCAGGTCGCGCGGGCCGACCTCGCGTTCCTCCTGCACCGGCGTGCCGGCCATCGCCTGTTCCATGTAGGTGGCGGGATGCTTGTAGCGTGCCTGCCGCAGGACCCGGTTCGAGAACGAGAGCTTGGTATGCGCTCCCGCGCCGATGCCGAGGTAGTCGCCGAAGCGCCAGTAGTTGAGGTTGTGCTTGCACTGCCGGTTCGGCCGAGCATAGGCCGAGACCTCGTAGCGCCCGTAGCCCGCCTGCGTGGTGCGCTCGTGGATCCATTCCTGCATGTCGGCCGAGGCGTCGTCGTCGGGCACGGCCGGCGGGTACTTCGCGAACAGTGTGTTCGGCTCGAGCGTCAGGTGGTAGAGCGACAGGTGCGGCGGCGCATACGACAGCGCGGTCTCGATATCGGCCTGGCATTCCTCGAGGGTCTGCCTGGGGAGCGCGAACATCAGGTCGAGATTGAAATTGTCGAAGGTGCTGGCGGCGATCTCGACCGCCGCGCGCGCCTGCGCGGTGTCGTGAATACGGCCCAGCGCCTTCAGGTGCGCCTCGTTGAAGCTCTGGATGCCGATCGACAGGCGGTTGACGCCGCTGGCGCGGAACTGCGCGAACTTGGCTGCCTCGAAGGTGCCGGGATTCGCCTCGAGCGTGATCTCGGCGTCGGCATCGAGCGGCAGCAGCGCGCGTACGTCGGACAGCAGGCGGTCGAGCCCGGCCGCCGAGAGCAGGCTGGGAGTGCCGCCGCCGATGAAGATGGTATGCACCTGGCGGCCCCAGACGAAGGGCAGCGCCTGTTCGAGGTCGGCGCGCAGCGCGTCGAGATAAGCTTGCTCGGGGAAGCGCTCGCCTTTCCATTCATGCGAGTTGAAATCGCAGTAGGGGCACTTGCGCATGCACCACGGGAAATGCACGTAGAGCGCCAGCGGCGGCAGCGCGCTCAGGCGCACCTTGCCCGGCGACGCGAAGGTGGCGACGATGCGCTGGCCGGTTTCGGTGGCCTGGCTCACGCTGATTCCCCGAGGCGGGCCAGCAGCGCGCGCAGGGCGATGGCGCGATGACTGATCCCGTTCTTGATGGCCGGCTCGAGCTCGGCGACGGTGGCATCCAGTGCCGGCAGCAGGAAATGCGGGTCGTAGCCGAAGCCGTGTTCGCCGCGCGGCGTGTCGACCACCTCGCCATGCCAGCGGCCTTCCGCGAACAGCGGCTCGGGATCGTCGGGATGCCGAACCAGTGCCAGCACGCAGTAATAATAGGCGCGACGCTCGTCGATCCCGCGCAGCTGCGCCACCAGGTGCGCATTGTTCGCCGCGTCGCTCTTCGCGAGGCCGGCGAGCTGCGCGTAGCGCGCCGAATGCACGCCCGGTGCGCCGCGCAGCGCACGCACGCAGAGCCCCGAGTCGTCGGCGATGGCCGGCAGGCCGGTGGCGTGCGAGGCGTGGCGCGCCTTGGTCAGCGCGTTCTCGATGAAGGTCGGATAGGGTTCTTCCGCCTCGGACAGATCGAGCTTGCCCTGCGGAATGATCTCGATGCCGACCGTCTCGAACAACGCCGCGAATTCGCGCAGCTTGCCCGCGTTGTTCGAGGCCAGCACGATGCGCGAGAGCCCGTGCGACGGATCCTTGCCGATACTCATGTCAGTCGCCCAGCGCCGCTTTCTGCAGCGCGATCAGTTCGCCGATCCCCTTTTGCGCGAGATCGAGCAGCGCGTTCATCTCGTCGCGCGTGAACGGCACGCCTTCGGCCGTGCCCTGCACCTCGACCAGGCCGCCCTTGCCGGTCATCACCACGTTCATGTCGATATCGCAGCGCGAATCCTCGGCGTAGTCGAGGTCGAGCAGCGGCGTGCCCTGGTAGACGCCGACCGAGATCGCGGCCACCGAGTCGGTGATCGGCGAGCTCGCCAGCTTGCCCGCGGCGATCAGCTTGGCGACGGCATCCTGCACTGCCACGAAGGCGCCGGTGATGCTGGCCGTACGCGTGCCGCCGTCGGCCTGAATCACGTCGCAGTCGATATGGATGGTGCGCGCGCCGAGCTGCTCCCGGTCGACCACGGCGCGCAGCGCGCGGCCGATCAGGCGCTGGATCTCCTGGGTGCGGCCGGTCTGCTTGCCGCGCGCGGCCTCGCGGTCGCTGCGCGTGTGGGTGGCGCGCGGCAGCATGCCGTATTCGGCCGTCAGCCAGCCCTGGCCGCGATCGCGCAGGAACTCGGGCACGCGCTCGGCCACGCTGGTCGTGCAGATCACCTTGGTGTCGCCAAACTCGACCAGCACCGAGCCTTCGGCGTGCTTGGTGTAATGGCGCGTCAGGCGCACGTCACGCAGTTGATCGGCTTGGCGGCCGCTCGGGCGGGAGGAGGAATTCGTCATGGGGAAGTGAGGCATCCGGAGGGAATCGGTGATTTTACCGCGCATGCCGGCCGCGCACCGGCCGGCGCTCGGCAAGCCGCCGACCGGGGGCCCGATTCCCGGTCCGATTCTCGGTCCGATTGCCGGCCCGATTTCCGACCTGATTCCCGGCGCGATATCCTCATCCCCGCACGGCCGCGCAACGCTGATGTCGATCGCCGGCAGGCGGCCTTGCCCGGCATGCGCGGGCCGATCGCCCAGCCGGGCGAGGGTATCGCCAAAAATGGGATAATGGCGTTTCGCGCCCCGTGCCTCGTGAGCACCGGGCGCCCCTGGATTTACGGGCCATACCGGCCCGCTCACCGGCGAGACCAACCATGATCTACAGCATGACGGGCTATGCGAGCGCGACGCGCGAACTCGTGGCCGCCTCGGGCAACGGCGCCACCAGCGTGTCGGTCGAACTGCGCACGGTGAATTCGCGTTTTCTCGACCTGAATTTCCGCATGCCCGACGACGTGCGCGTGTGCGAACCGGCCCTGCGCGAGATGCTGATGAACAAGCTCTCGCGCGGCAAGGCCGACGTGCGTATCAACCTGCAGCGCAGCGAGCAGATGAGCCAGGCCGGCGCGCTCAATCGCGCGGCGCTCGACCAGCTCGCCGAGCTCGAGCGCGCGGTGCTGGAATCCTTCCCGGATTCGGAGCGCCTGCGCACCGGCGAGATCCTGCGCTGGCCCGGCGTACTGGCCGAGAGCGGCGTGTCGGCCGAGACGCTGCGCGAGGCGGTGCTGGCCTGCGGCAAGGAGGCGATCGGCGAGCTGGCGGTGGTGCGCCAGCGCGAGGGCGCGCAACTGGCGACCATGCTGATCGGCAACGTGACCGAGATGGAGGCGATCGTCGCGCGCATCACGCCGCTGGTGCCGGAGCTGATCGCCAAACATCAGCAGAAGATCGTCGAACGCCTGCAGGAAGCGCTCGGCGTGGCCGCCTCCGAAGGCGGGCAGACGGTGGTCACGCGCGAGGAGGCGGCCGAGCGGATCCGCCAGGAAGTGACCATGTACGGGATCCGCATCGACATCGCCGAGGAGCTGTCGCGCCTGACCGCGCACCTGAACGAAACGCGCCATGTGATCGAGAAGGGCGGCCGCGTCGGCAAGCGCCTCGACTTCATGATGCAGGAACTGAATCGCGAAGCGAATACGCTCGGTTCGAAGGCTGCGGCCAAGGAACTGGCCGATGCCTCGATGGCGCTGAAGCTGCTGATTGAGCAGATGCGCGAGCAAGTGCAAAACCTGGAGTAAGAGGCCAGTTCAAAAAGCCTGCTCAGCACGGCTGAAGATGTTCCAGCAGACGAGCGAGCAGCCCAGTTTTAAGAAG
>JAYFRU010000012.1:0-21224 GCA_040946965.1 Burkholderia sp.
GGCCTATACGGCCCCTGATTCTTGACCACGTTACTCAACCTTGCGCCGCCAGAAAAGCGCGGTTTTACACCGCCATCAACAGCCGATCACCTCCAGCCCGACCAGCTCGCACATGCGGCGGATCTGCCGTTTCTTGCCTTCGCGCAGCACGAAGCGCAACTGCTCGCCGTTCTGCCAGCTCACCATCGCGGGCTTGAGCGGCACGTCGTCGAGTTCCAGGCCGTGGCGCAGCTTGGCCAGCGATTCGGCCGGGAAATGCTGGTCAATGTCGGTCAGGCGCTCGCCGAAGCGCACGCGCACCAGGTATTCCTTGTCGATATCGGACTGCTCGCCGATCAACTGCTTGGCGACCCGGCCGTCCTGCGTCAGCACCAGCAGGCCGGTCGAGTCGATGTCGAGGCGGCCGGCGGGTGCCAGGGTGCGCAGATGCTGCGGCGAGAAACGCAGCGCCGAGTGATCGCCGCTCCAGTGGTTCTCGCGTGTGATCAGCGTGACGGCCGGCTCGTAGCCGGCCTCGGCCTGACCCGACACGTAGAGTCGACCGGCTTGTGCAGCAGGATCGTCACCTGGGCGGCCTGGGCAGCCTGGGCACGCTGGTCGATCTCGATGCTTTGCTCCGGACGCACCTTGGTGCCGAGCGTGTCGATCCGCTCGCCATCGACCAGCACCCAGCCCTTCTCGATCCATTCGTCGGCCTCGCGGCGCGAGCAGAGGCCGAGTTCCGACATCCGCTTCGAGAGACAGACCATGCCGGTCTCGTCGGCGTCGTCGAAGGAGGCGGCGCGCTACTTGACGGGCTGGGCGAGCTTCAGGCGCGAGGGAGCGGCGCGTTCGGCCGAGTCGCGCGGTGCGCGGGCCGGGCGCGCGCCGTCGCGCGCGGGGCGCGCCGGACGATCGCCATCGCGGGAGAAGCGTGCGCCGTCACGCGGCGGACGATCACCGCCTTCGCGTGCGGGGCGGCCTTCGCTGCGGAATGAGCCGCGATCGCCATCGCGCGCGGGGCGTGCCGGACGATCACCATCACGAGAGAAACGCGCGCCGTCACGCGGCGGGTGATCGCCGCCTTCGCGGGCGGGACGGCCTTCACTGCGGAACGAACCGCGTTCACCGTCGCGAGCCGGGCGCGGGCCGCTGCGCGCCGGGCGCTCGCCATCGAGCGCGGGCCGGCCGAAGCCGCCGCGCTCGCCGTCACGCAGTGCGCGCGGTTTCACCCCGCCGGCGCCGGCCGGCTTGGCCGCGCGAGGCGCGGTCGGTTTCGCACCGGCTGCGCGCTTGGCCGCCGGTTTCGGTTTCGCCGCAGGATCGAACGGCGCGGGGCGCGTCGGTTTGCGGCCGGCCAGGCTGCCTGAGCGGACCGGGGCACGGGACGGCGTTGCCGGGCGGGGATTCTTGACTGTCAGTTTGGTGCGCATAAACGCTGGATTTCACTCAGACTGCGATCGCGCGCAGCAATTCGGTTTCGACCTGGATCTGCAAACGGTTGTCGGACAGGCCGGCGCCGTCGAGCAGGAACACGTCCTCGCCGCGCTCGCCGAGCGTATTGATCCGCGCCGCATGGACGCCGACCCGGTGCTCGGCCAGCACGCGCGCGATCGAATAGAGAAGGCCCGGCCGGTCGTTGGCTGACACGGACAGGATGTAGTACTGACCACGCTCGTCGGCGCGCAAGTCGACGCGGGGCGTGATCGGGAAGGTGCGCGACAGCCGCGACAGGCGGCCCTTCGACGGTTTGGGCAGCGGCGCCGGGCTGGACAGCCGGTCGGCGAGCTGCTGTTCGACGAGGTTCGCGATATCGCGGTACTGCACGTCGCGCTCGGGCCGCGTGACGATGAAGTTGTCGAGGGCGTAGCCGTGGCGGGTGGTGCTGATGCGCGCATCGAGCACCGACAGGCCGTTGCGGTCGAAGTAGGCGCAGATGCCCGCGAACAGGTCGGAGCGGTCCTTGACGTAGACCAGCACCTGCAGCGCATCGCCGACCGGCGAGGGTCGCGCGCGCACGATCGCCGTCTCGGCATGCACGTGCCGGTACAGCACGCGCGTCTGCCAGGCGATGTCGGCCGCATCGTGGCGCAGGAAGTAGCCGACGTCGAGCTGGTCCCACAGCGGCTGGTGCACGTCGTCGGGCACGGGCTCCAGCCGCAGCAGCGCGAGCGCCTCGTCGCGGCGGGTTTGCAGCTCCGAATGCGTGTCCGGCCGCGCGCCGCCGAGCACCGCGCTGGTGGCGCGGTACAGGTCCTCCAGCAGCTTGCCCTTCCAGGTGTTCCAGACCTTCGGGCTGGTGCCGCGGATGTCGGCCACGGTCAGCAGGTAGAGCGCGGTCAGCCAGCGCTCGTTGCCGACCAGACCGGCGAAGCGCTTGACTACCTCGGGATCGCTGATGTCCTGCTTCTGCGCGACCTGGCTCATGGTCAGGTGGTGCTCGACCAGCCAGACCACCAGCGCGGCATCGTCGCCGGTGAGGCCGTGCTCGCGGCAGAAACGTCGCGCGTCGGCCATGCCGAGCTTGGAATGGTCGCCGCCGCGGCCCTTGGCGATGTCGTGGAACAGCGCGGCCACGTAGAGCACCCAGGGCCATTCGAAATTCGCGATCAGCTGGCTGCAGAACGGATATTCGTGCGCGTGCTCGGCCACCGCGAAGCGGCGGATATTGCGCAGCACCATCAGGATGTGCTGGTCGACCGTGTACACGTGGTAGAGGTCGTGCTGCATCTGCCCGACGATGCGGCGGAAGTTGAGCAGGTAGCGGCCCAGCACGCTGGTCTGGTTCAGCAGCCGGAACGCATGGGTGATCCCTTCGTTCTGCTGCAGGATTTTCATGAAGGTCTCGCGGTTGCGCGGATCGCGGCGCCAGGCGCCGTTCATCACGTCGCGCGAGTTGTAGAGCGCTCGCAGCGTGCGCGCCGACAGGCCCTTCACGCCGCTGGTGGTCTCGTAGAGCAGGAAGGCTTCGAGGATCGCGTCGGGATGCTGCTCGAAGACGTCGTCGGAGACGGTCTCCAGCATGCCCTGCTTCTCGACGAAGCGCCCCGGCGAGAGCAGGCGCGTGATGCCGCTGGTGGCCGGGAACAGCTGTGCCTCGATGTTCTGGATCAGGATCGTGGCGAGCTGGGTGACGGCCTTGGCGGCCCAGTAGTAGCGCCGCATCAGCTGTTCGCTGGCGCGTTTGGCCGGGGTCGGCACGTAGCCGAAGCTCTCGGCCGCCTGGGTCTGCAGGTCGAACACCAGGATGTCCTGCCGGCGTCCGGTGATCACGTGCAGACGCGCGCGCAGCGCCTTCAGGAAGGCCTCGTTGCGGCGCAGCTCGCGCGCTTCGCGCGCGCTGATCAGCCCGCGCATGTCGAGCTCGCGCCAGCTGTTGCCGAAGCCGGCCGCGCGCGCGATCCAGAGGATGGTCTGCAGGTCGCGTAGGCCGCCCGGGCTTTCCTTCACGTTCGGCTCCAGGCTGTAGGGCGTGTCCTGGAACTTGGCGTGGCGCTGGCGCATCTCCAGCACCTTGGCCTGGAAGAAGGCGCGCGGGTCGAGCGCGTCGCGATAGCGTGCCACCGCGCGCTTGAACAGCGTGATGCTGCCGGTGATGCGGCGCGCCTCCAACAGGGAGGTCTGCACCGTGACGTCCTGCGCGGCCTCGTCGATGCATTCGCCGACCGTGCGCACGCTGCTGCCGATCTCGAGCCTGAGATCCCAGGCCATGCCGATGAAGCGCTCGATGCGTGCGTCGAACTCGCTGCCGTGGGCATCGGGCAGCAGCACCAGGATGTCGACGTCCGAGTGCGGCGAGAGCTCGCCGCGCCCGAAGCCGCCGACGGCGACTAGCGCCAGCGAGCCGGGCAGTTCGCAGTCGCTCCAGAGCTGGCGCAGCGCTTCATCGGTGGCCCGCGAGAGCGCGCGCATCAGCGCCTCGACCTGGGTCGCGGCGCGAAAGCGCGCGATCAACTCGGCCTTGACGGCGCGGAATTCGGCCTTGTGCGACGGGGCTTCGATGGCGGTGAGGGCAGGAACGCTCATGAGTGGCGGGGAGGGTATGACAGGTGAAACCGGTGCGCGGCGGCGGATGTCCGGCCAGGGGCGGGCGCGTCGCGCCGGTGCGCGGGACGAATCGGGTCAGGCAAACCGGGTCGGGCCAACAGCAAGGCGGACGCGGCGAGCCGCGCCCGGCAATCGATTCTCAGGCCGCCACCGCGTCGAGCGCGGGGCGGGCCGGCGTGCCGGCCGACACGGTTAGCACTTCGTGGCCGGTGGGCGTGACCAGCACGGTGTGTTCCCACTGCGCCGACAGGCTGCGGTCGCGCGTCTTCACGGTCCACTGGTCCGGCATGGTGCGGATGTCGCGCTTGCCGGCGTTGATCATCGGCTCGATCGTGAAGATCATGCCGGGCACCAGCTCGATGCCGGTGCCGGGGCGGCCGTAGTGCACCACCTGCGGATCCTCGTGGAACACCGTGCCGATGCCGTGCCCGCAGTATTCGCGCACCACGCTGTAGCCGCAGCCTTCGGCATGCTTCTGGATGGCGTGGCCGATATCGCCCAGGTGCGCGCCCGGCTTGACCTGCTCGATGCCGAGCCACATGCATTCGTAGGTGGTCTGGATCAGGCGCTTGGCGAGGATCGAGCCCTCGCCGACCAGGAACATCTGGCTGGTGTCGCCGAAATAGCCGTTCTTGATCACGGTGATGTCGATGTTGAGCGCGTCGCCGTTCTTGAGCACTTTGTCGCCGGGGATGCCGTGGCAGATCACGTCGTTGACCGAGGTGCAGATCGCCTTCGGGTAGGGCGGGTAGCCGGGCGGCTGGTAGTTCAGCGGCGCCGGCACGGTGCCCTGCACCTTGCTCATGTACTCGTGGCAGAGTCGGTCGATCTCGCCGGTGGTGGTGCCGGCGACAACGAACGGCGTGATGTAGTCGAGCACCTCGCTTGCCAGCCGGCAGGCGACGCGCATCTGCTCGATATCGTGTTCGGTCTTGATCGTGATGGCCATGGGGTCTTGCCTGCGAGGAATGCGTTGAATTGTGGGATTATCGCACCTTCTGGAGGTGGTCGCAGCCCTTGTTGGGCTTGTCCGGCGTGGGTTTCACGGTGGAGCAAGGGGGCTTGGCGCGGGGCCCGCGGCTGGTGCGCGGACGACGAAATCGGTGCCAGAACGGCGTCGCCCAGGTTCGGCCGGGCTTGCCGGTCCGCAGGGTTTCCCCGAATGGTGGCCGGGGCGGCATCGGATTGGGCAAAGATACGGGCGGCTTGAGAGCGGTCATTCTGGCGTGCTATACTTTTTGGCTCTACTTCCCATTCATGGGTAAGCAGGCCCGGGCTGAACGGCACGCGCGGTGTTCGCACGTGCCGAATCGCAAGCCGGCTCACCCCCTGGGTGTCGCGTGCGAACTCGCCGCGATACGGCAGCCGGCTTAAGACCCAAACCCTAGCGGAGAATTACTCTCATGGCAGTCACGATGCGCCAAATGCTGGAAGCCGGTGTCCACTTCGGTCACCAAACGCGCTTCTGGAACCCGAAGATGGCCCCGTTCATTTTCGGTCATCGCAACAAGATTCACATCATCAACCTCGAAAAGACGCTGCCGATGTTCACGGACGCACAGAAGTACGTGCGCCAACTGTCGGCAAATCGGGGCACGATCCTGTTCGTCGGCACCAAGCGTCAGTCGCGCGACACGATCGCTCAGGAAGCGCAGCGCGCCGGCATGCCGTTCGTCAACGCGCGCTGGCTCGGCGGCATGCTGACCAACTTCAAGACGCTGAAGGTATCGATCAAGCGCCTGAAGGACATGGAAGCGGCTGTCGAATCGGGCGAAACCGAGAAGATGAGCAAGAAGGAAGCGCTGCTGTTCGAACGCGAGATCGCCAAGCTGCAGAAGTCGATCGGCGGCGTGAAGGACATGGGCGGCATTCCGGATGCGATCTTCGTGGTCGACGTCGGCTACCACAAGATTGCCATCACCGAAGCGAACAAGCTGGGCGTGCCGGTTATCGCCGTGGTCGATACGAACCACTCGCCGGAAGGCGTGGACTACGTGATCCCGGGTAACGACGACTCGAGCAAGGCTGTCGCGCTGTACGCCGAAGGCGTGGCCGACGCGATCCTCGAAGGCCGTGCCAATGCGGTCAACGAAGTGGTCCAGGCGGTGCGCGGCGACGACGAGTACGTCGAAGAGAACGCGTAACCGGTCCCGAGCCGGCGCAAAAAGGGGGCTCTCAACAGGCCCCCTTTTTTTAAGTCGTGCCGCCGGCACGGGCGTCGGATGCCGCGGCATCCGTTGCGAATCGTCGGAAACGAATCCCCGCCGCCCGGGTCGAAGGGCGGCGTCGTGAATACAGACTCAAGGAGCGAATGATGGCGGCAATTACCGCAAGCATGGTGGCAGAACTGCGCGCGAAGACCGATGCGCCGATGATGGAATGCAAGAAGGCGCTGACGGAAGCCGACGGCGACCTGGGCAAGGCCGAGGAACTGCTGCGCGCGAAGCTCGGCAACAAGGCCAGCAAGGCCGCATCGCGCGTGACGGCCGAAGGCGTGGTCTCGTCCTTCGTCGGCAACGGCGCCGGCGCCCTGGTCGAACTGAACTGCGAAACTGACTTCGTCGCCAAGAACGACGACTTCCTGGCCTTCGCCAAGACCGTCGCGGAACTCGTCGCGGCGCAGAACCCGGCTGACGTGGCTGCCCTGTCGGCCCTGCCGCTGGACGGCAAGACCGTCGACGAAGTGCGCCTGGCCCTGGTCGGCAAGATCGGCGAAAACATCTCGATCCGCCGCTTCGTGCGCTTCGAGACCGCCAACCAGATCGCCACCTACCTGCACGGCAGCCGCATCGGCGTGATCGTCGAGTACACCGGCGCGGACGAGCAGGTCGGCAAGGACGTCGCGATGCACGTCGCGGCCATGAAGCCGGTCTCGCTGTCGGCCGACGAAGTACCGTCCGAGCTGATCGAGAAGGAACGCCGCGTGGCCGAGCAGAAGGCTGCCGAATCGGGCAAGCCGGCCGAAATCGTCGCCAAGATGGTTGACGGCAGCGTCCAGAAGTTCCTGAAGGAAGTCTCGTTGCTGAACCAGCCGTTCGTGAAGAACGACAAGCAGACGATCGAACAGATGCTCAAGGCAGCCAATGCTGCAGTGCAGAAGTTCTCGCTGTTCGTGGTCGGCGAAGGCATCGAGAAGCGCCAGGACGACTTCGCGGCCGAAGTGGCGGCGCAAGTCGCGGTAGCCAAGCAGCAGTAAGCCGTATCGCAGTATCGTTGGACCCGCAGCGGGCGTCCGCTCCGCTGCGGTTCGGCAGCGCCGCAGATTGGCACCCGGTTCCCGGGCGGCAATTTGGCGGCGCTTGCCCGAATCAGTATTTCGCCCCTACAGTTCGTGCTTGTCATCCTCTCGTCGCTTGGAAGCCCCTATGCCCAATGCCTATAAACGCGTTCTCCTCAAACTTTCCGGCGAAGCGCTGATGGGCGACGATGCCTTCGGCATCAATCGCGCGACGATCGAGCGGATGGTGGCGGACGTCGCCGAGGTGGTGTGCCTCGGCACGCAGCTGGCCGTCGTGATCGGCGGCGGCAATATCTTCCGCGGCGTGGCGGGCGGCGCGGCCGGCATGGACCGCGCCACGGCCGACTACATGGGGATGCTGGCGACGATGATGAACGCGCTGGCGCTGCAGGACGCGATGCGCCACGCCGGTATCGAGGCGCGCGTACAGTCGGCGCTGCGCATGGACCAGGTGGTGGAGCCGTACATCCGGCCCCGCGCGATCCGCCAGCTCGAGGAGGGCCGCGTGGTGATCTTCGCGGCCGGTACCGGCAACCCGTTTTTCACGACCGACACGGCCGCCGCGCTGCGCGGCTCGGAAGTGGGCGCGGAAGTGGTGCTGAAGGCCACCAAGGTGGACGGCGTCTACACCGCCGATCCGAAGAAGGATCCGTCGGCCACGCGCTATACCTCGATCAGCTTCGACGAGGCGATCGGCCGCAATCTGCAGGTGATGGACGCCACCGCCTTCGCGCTGTGCCGCGACCAGAAGCTGCCGATCCGGGTGTTCTCGATCAACAAGCCCGGTGCGCTCAAGCGTATCGTGCAGGGCGAGGACGAGGGTACGCTCGTCCACGTGTAAACTCACGCCGATACAGGCCTGGCATGACGCCGCCGGCGGGATGCCGGCCTATGTCGTTTTGAAAGTTCGAAGATTCGGAGGCTGAAATGAGTCACGCTGAAGTGAAGAAGGGCGTCGAGCAGAAGATGCAACGCTCGATCGAAGCGTTCAAGAACGATCTGGCAAAGATCCGCACCGGCCGCGCGCATACCGGCCTGCTCGATCACGTGCAAGTCGACTACTACGGCTCGATAGTGCCGATCTCGCAGGTCGCCAACCTGACGCTGGTCGACGCGCGCACGATCGGTGTGCAGCCCTGGGAAAAGCCGATGGTGGCGAAGGTCGAGAAGGCCATCCGCGAATCGGACCTGGGCCTGAACCCGTCCACCTCGGGCGATATCATCCGCGTGCCGATGCCGGCGCTGACGGAAGAGCGCCGTCGCGAGCTGACCAAGGTGGTCAAGAGCGAAGCCGAGACGGCCAAGGTGGCCGTGCGCAACCTGCGCCGCGACGCCAACGAGCAGCTCAAGAAGCTGGTCAAGGACAAGGAAATCTCGGAAGACGACGAGCGCCGCGCCAGCGACGAAGTCCAGAAGCTGACGGACAAGCACGTCGCCGAGATCGACAAGCTCGTGCAGACCAAAGAAGCCGAGATCATGACGGTTTGACGCGCGATGCGTGCGTCGCACTTTTTCCCTCGGTTACTGTCTCAGCGGCCATGACTTATACCAGCTCTACCGTTCGCGTGCCCGACGTCGCCGCCGTGCCACGTCACATCGCGATCATCATGGACGGCAACGGCCGTTGGGCCACCGAGCGCCGCCTGCCACGCGTCGCGGGGCATACTCGCGGCGTCGACGCGGTCCGCTCGGTCGTGGAAGGGTGCGCGCGCGCCGGCGTCGAATACCTGACGCTGTTCGCCTTCAGCTCCGAGAACTGGCGCAGGCCGAACGACGAAGTCTCGTTCCTGATGCGCCTGTTCATCACCGCGCTCGAGCGCGAGGTGGGCAAGCTGCACGCGAACGGCATCCGCCTGCAGGTGGTCGGCGATCTCGAGCGTTTCGAGCCGCGCATCCGCGAGCTGATCCGCCGCGCGGAAACCAAGACCGCGCGCAATACGCGCCTGACGCTGACCATCGCCGCGAACTACGGCGGCCGCTGGGACATCCTGCAGGCCACCAAGAAGCTGATCGCCGAGTCGGTGCGCGAGGGCTGCGAGGTCGAGGTCGACGAAGCCGCCTTCGCGCAGCACCTGGCGATGGCCTATGCGCCCGAGCCGGACCTGTTCATCCGTACCGGAGGCGAACAGCGCGTCAGCAACTTCCTGCTCTGGCAGCTCGCCTACACCGAATTCTATTTCACGGGCAAGTTCTGGCCCGATTTCGACGCCGCCGCGCTCGCTGATGCGCTCGCGTCGTACACCGATCGCGAACGCCGGTTCGGCCGGACGAGCGCGCAGCTCGAACCCCAGTCCTAGGACGTCGACTCCCTTTCATGCTGAAGACCCGTGTCATCACGGCGGTCGTGCTGCTGGCCATCCTGTTGCCGGTGACGCTGTTCGCGCCGCTCGCGGCATTCGGTGCGCTGATCGCCCTCGTATTGGTGTTCGCCGCCTGGGAATGGGCGCGCCTGCTCAAGCTCGGCGCGGCCGGCTCGGTGATCTACGCGCTGGTGGCCGCGCTCGCGCTCGGCGCCAGCATGCGCCTGGGCGTTGGTTTCGCCCCTTCGCGGCCGCTGGTCGAGGCGGCCGGCATATTCTGGCTGCTGGCCGGTCCGTTCGCGCTGTGGCGCAAGCCCACGCTGGCCACCGGCGCCTGGAAACCCTTCCTGCTGGCGGCGGGCCTGCTGGTGTTCGCGGCCTGCTGGCACGCCGTAGTGGGCGCGCGCGCGGCCGGCATTCCCTTCGTGCTGTCGATGCTGCTGGTCGTCTGGCTGGCCGATATAGGCGCATACTTCGCGGGCAAGGCGTTCTGCAGGCATAAACTGGCCCCGTCGGTGAGCCCGGGCAAAACCTGGGAGGGCGCTGCGGGCGGCTGGCTGGCGGTGATGATCGTCGCCGGCTTGGCGATCGGCCTGCACGCGTTCGAACCGACCCTGTTTTCGGCGCTCGCGCAGCGCTTCGGCGCGCCGGGCGCTTTCGCGGCACTGAGCCTGCTGGTCGCCTACAGCGTGATCGGCGACCTGTTCGAGTCGCTGCTCAAGCGGCAGGCCGGCGTGAAGGATTCGAGCGGGTTGCTGCCGGGGCACGGCGGCGTGCTCGACCGCGTCGACGCGCTGCTGCCGGTGCTGCCGCTCGCAGTGCTGCTGCTCGGTTAATCACTAGACCTTCATCATGCAAAAACGCCTGACTATCCTCGGTTCGACGGGCTCGATCGGAGACAGCACGCTCGACGTCGTCGCGCGTCACCCGGACCGTTTCTCGGTCTATGCGCTGAGCGCGCACCGCAATGGCGACAAGCTCGTCGAGCAGTGCCTGAAGTTCCGGCCCGCAGTGGCGGTGGTCGGCTCGGCGGACACCGCCGCCGCTGTCGAGGCCAAGCTGCGCGCGGTCGGCAGCCGTACCCAGGTCGCCCACGGCCCGGACGCGCTGGTCGAGATCGCCCGGGCCGACGGCTGCGACACCGTGGTCGCCGCGATCGTCGGCGCCGCCGGCCTGGCCTCGAGCCTGGCCGCAGCGCGTGCCGGCAAGCGCATCCTGCTGGCCAACAAGGAATCGCTGGTGATGTCGGGTTCGATCTTCATGGACGCGGTGCGCGACCATGGCGCGATCCTGCTGCCGGTCGACAGCGAGCACAATGCGATCTTTCAGTGCATGCCGCGCGACATCGCCGAGCACGGCGGCATCGCCAAGATCATCGTGACCGCCTCGGGCGGCCCGTTCCGCACCCGCGCGCCGGCCACCCTGGTGGACGTGACCCCGGACGAGGCCTGCAAGCACCCGAACTGGTCGATGGGCCGCAAGATCTCGGTCGATTCGGCCACCATGATGAACAAGGGCCTGGAGGTGATCGAGGCGCACTGGATCTTCGGCCTGCCGAGCGAGCGCATCGAGGTGCTGATCCACCCGCAGAGCGTGATCCATTCGCTGGTCTCGTACAAGGACGGCTCGGTGCTCGCACAGCTCGGCAACCCCGACATGCGCACGCCGATCGCGCATGCGCTGGCCTTCCCGGAGCGGGTCGACGCCGGCGTCGCGCAACTCGACCTGGCCCAGATCGCCACGCTGAACTTCGAGAAACCCGATTTCCAGCGCTTTCCGTGCCTGGCCCTGGCGATCCAGGCGCTCGACGCGGGCGGGGTGGCCAGCACGGTGCTCAATGCCGCCGACGAGCTGGCGGTGGAGGCCTTCCTGGAGCGCCGGATCGGCTTCATGGACATCGCGCACACGGTCGACGCGGTGCTCAATCATCTGACGAATCGCGAGCCCGACGGTCTCGACGATGTGCTGGCAGCCGATGCCGAGGCGCGTCGCGAGGCCGCCGCAGTGATCGCGAAACTGCCTGTTCCGCGCGCGGAGCGCGCAGCCTGAGCGAGAGGGGCGCATGAACGTGCTGATCGAGCTGGTAGCGTTTGCAGTGGCGATCGGCGTGCTGGTCGTCGTTCACGAATACGGTCATTACAGCATCGCGCGCCTGTGCGGCGTGAAGGTGCTGCGTTTCTCGATCGGCTTCGGCACGGTGCTGATGCGACACACCAGCCGCCGCACCGGCACCGAATGGACGCTCTCGGCGCTGCCGCTGGGCGGCTACGTGAAGATGCTCGACGAGCGCGATCCGGGCCCCGAGGGCATCGCGCCGGCCGACTTGCCTCATGCCTTCAACCGCCAGTCGGTCTGGAAGCGCATCGCGATTGTCGCGGCCGGGCCGATCGCCAACTTCCTGCTGGCGATCCTGCTGTTCTCCACAGTGTTCGCCACCGGCGTGAGCGAGCCGGCGGCGGTCGTCGCGGCGCCGGCCGCCGGCACGGTGGCCGCGCGCGCCGGCTTCGACGGCGGCGAGACCATCGTCTCGATTCGCGACGCGCAGGGCGGCGCGGCCGAGCCGGTGCGTTCCTGGTCGGACCTGCGCTGGAAACTGCTCGGCGCGACCATCGACCATCGCCAGGTGATCCTGGGCGGCCGCACCGGCGGGGCGACCTACGATTTCCGCGTCGACCTGAGCGGCATCGACCAGCGCTCGGCCGACGACGACTATCTGTCGAGGCTCGGCTTCGAGCCCGGCGGCGGCGCGCTGTCGATCTCGGCGGTCACGCCGGGCAGCGCGGCCGAACAGGCCGGACTGCAGCCGGGCGACCGCATCGTCGCGCTCGGCGGCAAGCCGGTGATCGGCTCGGGACGCTTCATCGACACCATCAAGTCGCATGCGGGCCGTCCGCTCGCGCTGCGGATCTCGCGCGGCGACGTCGAGCGCACGCTGAGCATCGTGCCGCACGCGGAACGCGATCTCACGCCCGGCGCGAACGGCGCGCAGGTGGGACGGATCGGAGCGGCGCTGGCAATGCACACGCCTACCGTGGACGTGCGCTACGGCGTGCTGGAGAGCGCCGAGCTGGGCGTGCGCCGCACCTGGAGCATTTCGGTGTACTCGCTGAAGATGTTCGGGCGGATGCTGACGGGGGAGGCGTCGCTGAAGAACCTGTCGGGGCCGGTGACCATCGCGGACTACGCGGGCAAGAGCGCGCAGCTTGGATTATCGGCCTTCCTGTCGTTTCTGGCACTGGTCAGCATCAGTCTCGGTGTGCTGAACTTGCTGCCGATTCCGGTTTTGGACGGGGGGCATTTGTTATATTATGTGGTTGAAGCTGCGACCGGGAAGGCCGTTTCGGAGCGCTGGCAACTGATTCTGCAAAGAGCGGGGTTGATCTGCATCGTCGCGCTGTCGGCGATCGCGCTGTTCAACGATCTGTCTCGTTTAATCCATTCTTGAAGCGTCGAACGAGGGCTGCGAGGGCCGTCGCCGGATCTGATGCAAGCTTAAATACTGGGGATGCACGTTGTTCAAACCTCATCGCTTCGTACCCAAGACTGTAGCCGCCGCAGCACTCGCCGTGCACGGACTCGCAGCCCACGCGACGTCGCCGTTCGTCGTGCAGGATATCAAGATCGAGGGCTTGCAGCGTGTCGAAGCCGGTTCAGTGTTCGCCTACCTGCCGATCAAGCAGGGCGACACCTTCACGGACGACAAGGCATCCGCAGCAATCCGCGCGCTCTACGCGACGGGCTTCTTCAATGACGTGAAGATCGCCACCGAAGGCAGCGTGGTGATCGTGCAGGTGCAGGAGCGCCCGGCGATCTCCGCGATCGACTTCACCGGCATCAAGGAGTTCGACAAGGACAACCTGACCAAGGCGCTGCGCGCGGTGGGCCTGTCGCAAGGCCGCTACTACGACAAGTCGCTGGTCGACAAGGCTGAGCAGGAACTGAAGCGCCAGTACCTGACGCGCGGCTACTACGCCGTCGAGGTCAGCACCACCATCACGCCGGTCGACGCGAACCGCGTCTCGATCCTGTTCTCGGTGGCCGAAGGCCCGAGCGCCAAGATCCGCCAGATCAACTTCATCGGCAACAAGACCTTCAGCACCAGCACGCTGCGCAACGAGATGCAGCTGTCGACGCCGAACTGGTTCTCCTGGTACACCAAGAGCGACCTGTACGCGAAGGAAAAGCTGACGGGCGACCTGGAAAACGTCCGCTCGTACTACCTGAATCGCGGCTACCTCGAATTCAACATCGATTCGACCCAGGTCTCGATCTCGCCCGACAAGAAGGACATGTACCTCACGCTCACCCTGCACGAGGGTGAGCCGTACACGATCTCGAGCATCCAGCTGTCGGGCAACCTGCTGGATCGCCAGGCCGAGCTGCAGAAGCTGGTCAAGATCAAGGCCGGCGAGCGTTTCTCGGCCGAGAAGCTGCAAGCCACCACCAAGGCGATCGTCGACAAGCTCGGCGAATACGGCTACGCCTTCGCGACCGTCAACGCCCAGCCGAACATCGACCAGGCCTCGCACAAGGTGGCCCTGACGCTGGTGGTCGACCCGAGCCGCCGCGTCTACGTGCGCCGCATCAACGTGGTCGGCAACACGCGCACGCGCGACGAGGTGGTGCGCCGCGAAATGCGCCAGCTCGAGAGCTCGTGGTTCGATTCGGGGCGCCTCGCGCTGTCCAAGGATCGCGTCAATCGTCTGGGCTACTTCACCGACGTGGACGTCACCACGGTGCCGGTCGAAGGCACCAGCGACCAGGTCGACGTGAACGTGAAGGTCACCGAGAAGCCGACCGGCGCGATCACGCTGGGCGCGGGCTTCTCCTCGACCGACAAGGTGGTGCTGTCGGCCGGTATCTCGCAGGACAACGTGTTCGGCTCCGGCACCAGCCTGTCGGTCAACGTCAACACGGCGCGCAGCTACCGCACGCTGACCGTCATGCAGGTCGACCCGTACTTCACGGTGGACGGCATCAAGCGCATCACCGATGTGTTCTACCGCACCTACCAGCCGCTGTACTACTCGACCAATTCGAGCTTCCGGATCATCACGGCCGGCGGCGACATGAAGTTCGGCATCCCGTTCTCGGAAGTCGACACGGTGTTCTTCGGCGTGGGCTTCGAGCAGAACCGCCTCGACGTCGACGCGGATACGCCGCAGAGCTACCAGGATTACGTGCAGCAGTTCGGCCGCGTGTCGAACTCGGTGCCGCTGACCATCGGCTGGTCGCGCGACGCGCGTGACAGCGCGCTGATCCCGAGCCGCGGCTACTTCACCCAGGCCAACGCCGAATACGGCGCGCCAGTGGACAAGATCCAGTACTACAAGATGGACGTGCAGGCGCAGTACTACTACTCGTTCGCGCGCGGCTTCATCCTGGGCCTGAACTTCCAGGGCGGCTACGGCAACGGTATCAGCAACGCCTACCCGATCTTCAAGAACTACTACGCGGGCGGTATCGGCTCGGTGCGGGGTTACGAACCGAGCTCGCTCGGCCCGCGCGACTCGAAGACCAACGACCCGATCGGCGGCTCGAAGATGGTGGTCGGCAATATCGAGCTGACCTTCCCGCTGCCGGGCACCGGTTACGATCGTACGCTGCGCGTGTTCACGTTCTTCGACGGCGGTAACGTCTGGGGCAATGCGCCGGGCGGCACCAGTACCGGCGCAAACGGCCTGCGCTACGGCTACGGCGTGGGTCTGGCCTGGATCTCGCCGATCGGCCCGCTCAAGCTGAGCCTCGGCTTCCCGCTGCAGAAGCATGAAGGCGACCAGTACCAGAAATTCCAGTTCCAGATCGGGACCGCATTCTGATCGGAACCGCAACACCAAACGCATCGAGAGGGTAATTTTGCTAACCGGTAAGTTTTCGAAACGAGTGATGTGCGCGCTGGCGCTGTCCGCCGCGCTCGGCGCGACGGTCGCCCAGGCGCAGGATGTCGCTCGGATCGCGGCGGTCAATTCCGACCGGATCCTCCGCGAGTCCGCGCCGGCCAAGGCCGCGCAGACCAAACTCGAAGCCGAGTTCGCGAAACGCGACAAGGACATGCAGGACATGGCCGCGCGCCTCAAGTCGATGTCGGATTCGCTCGACAAGAACGGCCAGTCGCTGTCGGCCACCGATCGTGCGCAGAAGCAGCGCGACCTGGCCCAGCTCGACACCGACTTCCAGCGCAAGCAACGCGAGTTCCGCGAAGACCTGAACCAGCGCCGCAACGAGGAACTCGCCGCAGTGCTGGACAAGGCCAACAAGGTGATCAAGCAGATCGCCGAGCAGCAGAACTACGACCTGATCGTGCAGGAAGCGGTGTATGTCAGCCCGCGCATCGATATCACCGACAAGGTGCTGAAGGCGCTGGCCTCGCCCACCGGTTCGCTGAACTGAGGGAGCGCGCATGGCATTGACGCTAGTCGAACTCGCCAAACGATTCGGCGGGGATATCGCCGGGGATCCGCAGTGCCAGGTCGGCGGCCTCGCGCCGCTGGACCAGGCAGGCCGGAACCAGCTCGCCTTCCTCTCTAATCCGAAGTATCTGTCCCAGGTCGAGACCACCCGCGCCGGCGCCGTGCTGATCGCGCCGCGCGATCTGGAGAAGCTCGGCGCGGCCGCCGAGGGCCGCAACTTCATCCTCACCCCGAATCCCTACGCCTATTTCGCGCGCGTCGCGCAGATGTTCATCGACCTGGCCGCGCCCAAGCGGCCCTCGGGCGTGCATCCGAGCGCGAACGTCGATCCTTCGGCCCAGATCGCGGCGAGTGCCGTGATCGGCCCGAACGTGACCATCGAGGCGGGCGCCGTGATCGGCGAGGGCGTGCGCCTGGACGTCAACGTGTTCGTGGGTGCCGGCACGAAGATCGGCGAAGGTTCCCGCCTGTACCCGAACGTGGTCGTTTATCACGGCTGCGATATCGGCGTGCGCGCGATCGTGCATTCGGGCGCGGTGATCGGCTCAGACGGCTTCGGCTTCGCATCCGACTTCGTCGGCGAGGGCGAGGTGCGTACCGGCACCTGGGTCAAGATCCCGCAGGTCGGCGGCGTGAAGATCGGCCCCGACGTCGAGATCGGCGCGAACACCACGATCGACCGCGGCGCGATGGCCGATACGGTCATCGAGGAGTGCGTGAAGATCGACAACCTGGTGCAGATCGCCCACAACTGCCGGATCGGCGCCTACACCGTGATCGCCGGTTGCGCCGGCATCGCGGGCAGCACCCATATCGGCCGCCATTGCATGATCGGCGGCGCGGTCGGCATCGCCGGCCACGTCACGCTCGGCGACTACGTGATCGTCACGGCGCAGTCGGGCGTGTCGAAGTCGTTGCCGAAGGCCGGCATGTACACGAGCGCGTTCCCGGCTGTCGAGCACGGCGACTGGAACCGCAGCGCCGCGCTCGTACGCAATCTCGACAAGCTGCGCGACCGCATCCGTTCGCTCGAAGCCGCGCAGGCCGCGCGCAACGACGGACCCGCGCAGGACTGAAGGTCGAACCGGGCGCGACGGGCGGCTGAGGCCAGCCGCCAGCGCGCGATCAGAGAGGGCCGCGCCTCTTGGGGCGGCCCCTATCAGCATTTGCAGTCACCACCGCGCAGCGATTGCGTGAGACGAACCATCATGAGCATCGAACAAATCAATTTCGACATCCACAAGATCCTCACGCTGCTGCCGCATCGTTATCCGATTCTGCTCGTCGACCGCGTGCTCGAACTCACCCCGCACGAAAGCATCAAAGCCCTGAAGAACGTGACCATCAACGAGCCGTTCTTCCAGGGGCATTTCCCGCAGCGTCCGGTGATGCCGGGCGTGCTGATCATCGAGGCGCTGGCGCAGGCCGCCGCGCTGCTGACCTTCAGCGAGGAACAGCCGAACGATCCGGGCAAGTCGCTGTACTACTTCGTCGGTATCGACGGCGCGCGCTTCAAGCGCGTGGTCGAACCGGGCGACCAGCTGATCCTGAACGTGAAGTTCGAGCGCTATATCCGCAGCATCTGGAAGTTCAAGGCGACCGCCGAAGTGGACGGCAAGGTGGCCGCCGAAGCCGAACTGATGTGCACGGTGAAGCCGGCCGACGCCGCGCCCTGAGCGCCGCGCGCCATCACCACCGAGGCAGGACTGACCAAGAGAGGCAACCGCGCATGAGCAGGATTCATTCCACGGCCGTGATCGAGCCGGGCGCGCAGATCGACGAGAGCGTCGAGATCGGCCCGTACGCGATCGTCGGCCTGTACGTCACGATCGGCGCGCGCACCACCATCGGTTCGCACAGCGTGATCGAGGGGCATACCACGATCGGCGAGGACAACCGCATCGGCCACTACGCATCGGTCGGCGGCCGTCCGCAGGACATGAAGTACAAGGACGAGCCCACCCGGCTCGTGATCGGCGATCGCAACACGATCCGCGAATTCACCACGATCCACACCGGCACCGTGCAGGATACCGGCGTGACGACGCTCGGCGACGACAACTGGATCATGGCCTATGTCCACATCGGCCACGATTGCCGGGTCGGCAACCACGTGATCCTGTCGAGCAATGCCCAGATGGCGGGGCACGTCGAGGTCGGCGACTGGGCCATCGTCGGCGGCATGTCGGGCGTGCACCAGTTCGTGCGGATCGGCGCGCATTCGATGCTGGGCGGTGCCTCGGCGCTGGTCCAGGACGCACCGCCGTTCGTGATCTCGGCCGGCAACAAGGCCGTGCCGCACGGCATCAACGTCGAGGGCCTGCGTCGCTGCGGCTTCTCGGCCGAGGCGATCAGCGTGCTGCGCAGCGCCTACCGCGTGGTCTACAAGAGCGGCAAGACGCTCGACGAGGCCAAGGCCGAGCTGCGCGAGATGGTCGAGGCGGGTGGGAAAGACGGGAAGGGCGGTGACGGCGTGGCCGAGCTCAAGCAGTTCCTCGGCTTCATCGACGCCTCGCAACGCGGCATCATCCGCTGACACGATGGCGCTGACCTCGACTCCGCTGCGGCTCGCGCTGGTTGCCGGCGAGCCGTCGGGCGATCTGCTCGGCGCCTCGCTGCTGGGCGGGCTGCATGCGCGCCTGCCCGGTTCGGCGCATTACTACGGCATCGGCGGGCCGCGCATGATCGCCGCCGGCTTCGACTCGCACTGGCCGATGGATCGACTGACCGTGCGCGGTTACGTCGAGGCGCTCAAGGAAATCCCCGGCATCTTGCGCATCCGCAGCGAGCTGAAGCGGCAATTGCTGGCCGAGCCGCCCGACGTGTTCGTCGGCATCGATGCCCCCGACTTCAATTTCGGCGTCGAGCACTCGCTGCGCGAGGCCGGCATCCCGACCGTGCATTTCGTCTGCCCGTCGATCTGGGCCTGGCGCGGCGGCCGGATCAAGAAGATCGTCAAGTCGGTCGACCACATGCTGTGCCTGTTCCCGTTCGAGCCGGCCCTGCTCGAGAGGTCGGGCCTGGCGTCGACCTACGTGGGACATCCGCTGGCCGACGACATCCCGCTGGAACCCGATACGCGCGGCGCACGCATCGCCCTCGGCCTGCCCGAGAGCGGCCCCGTGATCGCGGTGCTGCCGGGCAGCCGGCGCTCCGAGATCGGGCTGAGCGGGCCGACCTTCTTCGCGGCGATGGCGCTGATGCACAAGCGCGAGCCCGGCGTGCGCTTCGTGATGCCGGCCGCCACGCCGGCGCTGCGCGAGCTGCTGCAGCCGCTGGTGGATGCCTATCCGCAGCTGCCGTTGACGCTGACCGAAGGCCGCTCGCAGGTCGCCATGACGGCCGCCGACGCGATCCTCGTCAAGAGCGGTACCGTCACGCTGGAGGCCGCGCTGCTGAAGAAGCCGATGGTGATCTCGTACAAGGTGCCCTGGCTGACGGGGCAGGTGATGCGCCGCCAGGGTTATCTGCCTTATGTCGGCTTGCCGAACATCCTGGCGGGGCGTTTCGTGGTGCCCGAGCTGCTTCAGCATTTCGCGACGCCCGAGGCGCTGGCCGACGCGACGCTCACGCAATTGCGTGACGAAGCGAACCGCCGCACGCTGACCGAGATCTTCACCGAGATGCACCTGTCGCTGCGGCAGAACACGGCGGCGCGCGCCGCCGAGGCCATCGAGCGCGTGGTGGTGAGCCGGAAGCCGCGCGCATGAAGGCCGCTCGCACCCTACGCGGCGCGGTGGCAGCCGCGATCGCGATCGACCAGTCGGGCTTTGACTTCGACGCGCCGGGCGAGATCGTCTGCGGCGTCGACGAGGCCGGGCGCGGGCCGCTGGCCGGGCCGGTGGTCGCGGCCGCCGTGATCCTCGATCCGGCGCGGCCGATCCTCGGGCTCGACGATTCCAAGGCGCTCAGCGCGAAAAAGCGCGAGCGGCTCTACGAGGAGATCGTCGCGCATTCGCGTGCCTGGTGCGTCGCCTCGGCGAGCGTCGAGAAAATCGACACGCTCAACATCCTGCACGCGACCATGCTGGCGATGCGGCGCGCCGTGGAAGGCCTGTCGCTGCTGCCGACGCTGGCCAGGATCGACGGCAACCGCTGCCCCACGCTCAGCATCCGCAGCGAGGCGATCGTCGGCGGCGATGCGCTGGTGCCGAGCATCTCGGCCGCCTCGATCATTGCCAAGGTCACGCGCGACCGCCTGCTGGTGGACCTGCACGCGAACTTCCCGCATTACGGCTTCGACGTCCATGCCGGCTACGGCACGCCGAGGCACCTGGCCGCGCTGCGCGAGCACGGCCCCTGCGAGCATCACCGGCGCTCCTTCGCGCCGGTGCGCGAAGCGCTCCGAATCGAACGATGAAACTGATTACCTCGCGCGACAACCCGCTCTACAAACGCCTCAAGGCGCTGGCGGGCTCGACGCAGCAGCAACGCTGCGGCGCCCAGGCGCTGCTCGAAGGTCTCCATCTCGCCTCGGCCTATCTCGATGCGCGAGGCCAGCCCGAACTCTGCGTGGTCACCGACGGCGCGCTCTCGCACGAGGAGACGCAGGCGATCGTGGCGCGCGTCGAGCCACAGCGCGTGGTCTTGCTGCCCGACGCGCTGTTCGGCCAGCTGTCGAGCGTGGTCAACGGCATCGGCATGCTGCTGCTGGTCGAGCGGCCGGCCGCCGAGCTTCCCGAGCGCGTCACCCGCACGGCCGTGGTGCTCGACGGCGTGCAGGATGCCGGCAATGTCGGCTCGATTCTGCGCAGCGCGGCCGCAGCCGGCGTGAGCCAGGTGTTCTGCATGCGCGGCACCGCCTATGCCTGGTCCTCGAAGGTGCTGCGTTCGGGGATGGGCGCGCATTTCCTGCTCGAGGTCCACGAGGATGTCGAGGCCGACGCGCTGATCCCGCGCCTGGCCGTGCCGGTGTCGCTGACCGATTCGCATGGCGCGCAGGCGATCGACGACTGCGACCTGACGGGGCCGGTGGCCTGGGTATTCGGCAACGAAGGGGCGGGCGTGTCGTCCGCCTGGCGCGAGGCGGCGGGCTTGCGCGTGACGATCCCGCAACCGGGCGGCATGGAATCGCTGAACGCGGCGGCCGCGGCGGCGGTCTGCCTGTTCGAACAGTGCCGGCAGCAGCGCAAGCGTTGATGCGCTGAGCGGGAAGGCAGGAAGGGAATCGCCAAGGCGGGGGGGGGGGGGGGGGGGGGGGGGGGGGGGGGGGGGGGGGGGGGGGGGGGGGGGGGGGGGGGGGGGGGGGGG
>JAYFRU010000013.1:0-20377 GCA_040946965.1 Burkholderia sp.
TCGGCTAACTCTTCCCCTTGCCGGGCGAGCAGAGGACTTTCACCTCCGAGTGAGTGCGCCCTGCCGGGCGCACCCAACAAAAAACCCGCCTCGCGGCGGGTTTTTCTGAACGGCCGCCGAAGCGGGCCGGAAGGCAGGACTGGACGCGGGCGAATGCGGCTCAGACCACGCCGGCGCCATGCGCCTGCAGGTCGGCGTGATAGCTCGAACGCACCATCGCGCCCACCGCCGCATGCGTGAAGTCCATCTTGTAGGCCTCTTCCTCGTACATCTTGAAGACGTCGGGAGGCACGTACTCGCGCACCGGCAGGTGGTGCTCGGAAGGCTGCAGGTACTGGCCGATGGTCAGCATGTCGACGTCGTGCTCGCGCAGGTCGCGCATCACCTGCAGGATTTCCTCGGGCGTCTCGCCCAGGCCGACCATCAGGCCCGACTTGGTGGCGACGTCCGGATGCAGCGCCTTGAAGTCCTTCAGCAGCTTCAGCGAATGCGCGTAGTCCGAACCTGGGCGCGCTTCCTTGTAGAGGCGCGGCACCGTCTCGAGGTTGTGGTTCATCACGTCGGGCGGTGCGGCATTGAGGATGCCCAGCGCGCGGTCCAGGCGGCTGCGGAAGTCCGGCGTGAGGATCTCGATGCGCGTTTCCGGCGAATGCTCGCGCACATGGCGGATGCACTCCACGAAGTGGCCGGCGCCGCCGTCGCGCAGGTCGTCGCGGTCGACGCTGGTGATCACCACGTACTTCAGGCGCAGTGCACCGATCGTCTTGGCCAGGTTGACCGGCTCGTCCGGGTCGAGCGAATCGGGGCGGCCGTGGCCGACGTCGCAGAACGGGCAGCGGCGCGTGCACTTGTCGCCCATGATCATGAAGGTGGCCGTGCCCTTGCCGAAACACTCGCCGATGTTCGGGCAGCTCGCTTCCTCGCACACCGTGTGCAGGTTGTGCTCGCGCAGGATGGTCTTGATCTCGTTGAAGCGCGAGCTGCCGGTGGCCGCCTTCACGCGGATCCACTCGGGCTTCTTGAGCTTCTCGATCGGCACGATCTTGATCGGGATGCGCGCCGTCTTGGCCTGGGCCTTCTGCTTGGCGCTCGGATCGTAGACGGCGGGTTCGGCCGCAGTGGCCGATGCGGGGGTTGCGGTTACGTCAGTCATTCGTGTGTTCCAGTGCCTGCGGCAATGCGGCGACGGCGGCGCCGTCGAGGTTGGCGGTCAGACGGCGCACGAGCGTGTCGGCCACGTCGCGCCAGTCGGCGAGCACGCCCACGCTCGCCATGTCGACCGCCTCGAGTCCCGCGTAGCCGCACGGATTGATCGCGAGAAACGGGCCGAGGTCCATCCGGACGTTCAGGCTCAACCCGTGATAGCTGCATCCGTTGCGTATCTTCAGGCCGAGGGCGGCGATCTTCGCGTCCGCATGCGGCCCTGATTCCACGTAGATGCCGGGCGCGCCCGCCTTGCGGACCGACGTGAGATTATACGCCGCGAGGGTGTCGATCACGGCCTGCTCGATGCGCTCGACCATGCCGCGCACCGTCAGCTTGCGGCGGCGCAGCTCGACCAGCAGGTAGGCGACGATCTGGCCCGGCCCGTGATAGGTGATCTGCCCGCCCCGGTCCACCTTGACCAGCGGCACGCCGCTGTCGGCCACCAGCAGGTGCGCCGGGTCGCCGGCCAGGCCGAGCGTGTAGACGGGGGGATGTTCGACCAGCCAGATCTCGTCGGCCGTCTCGGGCGTGCGCGAGTCGGTGAAGGCGCGCATCGCCTCGAAGGTCGGCTCGTAGGGCGCCGAGCCGAGCCAGCGCACCACGAACGGCACTGCGGCAGCCGCCTCGGGGGCGGCCGCTGCGGCGGGCCCGGGGGAAATCGGGAACAAATTAGTGGGGGCCGGCGCTGACATGGACGCTAGTTTACCGAAAACCGACACGCGCCGCCGGGCGGGCGCGTGTCGGCAGGATCCTGCCTCAGACAGTGCGTCAGCCGGCGTGCCGGCGCGCCGAGAGCCAGCCGCTCAGGCGCGTAAACAGCGTGTGGGCGACCTCGCCGGGCGCCGGCGCGCCCACGCTGAACGACACGCAGGCCGTCTCGGGCCCTTCCACGGCCAGCCACAGCTGCTCGCCGCGACGCAGGCGCAGGTTCGCGCCCGGTGCCAGGAAGTAGTCGTCGACATCCTCGCTGCGCGTGGCTCATACCGTCGCGCCCTGGATGCTGAGCCGCGTGCTGTGCACGACCTTCATCGGCACGGTTTCGCCGGGTTGGATCTCGAAGGTGACGCTTGACGATATTTCTCTCATGATGCGCTCCGGAAACAGCGGGGGAATGGCTACAATCGTAGGCACATCAAGGGTTTACGTAAAACGATACGTTTCCACGTTCTTGTGAGAAAAACTAGCAAGTGGACCTGCGCAAACTACCCCCGCTGAACGCCCTGCGCGCCTTCGAGGCCGCCGCCCGCCACGAGAGCTTCTCGCGCGCGGCCGACGAGCTGTTCGTCACCCACGGCGCGATCAGCCACCAGGTGCGCGCGCTCGAGGAGGAGCTCGGGGTGCCGCTGTTCGTGCGGCGCGGCAAGCGCCTGTCGCTGACCGAATCGGGTGAGCGCTACGCGCGCCAGGTGCGCGCCGCGCTGACCATCCTGCTCGACGCCACCCACGACGTGCGGGCCACCGACTGCAGCAACCGGCTGGTGGTGTCCTCGCTGCAGTCCTTCGCGGCGCGCTGGATCACGCCGCGCGTCGGCTCCTTCATCGATCGCCACGCCGATATCGACCTGGAATTGCAATCCACCAATTCTCTGACCGACTTCTCGCGCGACGACGTCGACATCGCGATCCGCTTCGGCAACGGCCACTATCCGGGCCTGCACGTGGAGAAGCTGTTCGACGAGATGTTCTTCCCGGCCTGCTCGCCGACGCTGAACGGCGGGGTGCTGCCCAGGGAGCCGGCCGACCTGGCCCGCTACCCGCTGCTGCGCTCCGACGACGAACTCTGGCGGCCCTGGTTCGACGCGGCGGGCCTGGAGACGCTCAGCGAACCCAAGCGCGGGGCCTGGCTGTTCCAGGATTCCTCCCAGCTGGTGCAGGCGGCGATCGACGGCCAGGGCATCGCGCTGGTGCGCCGCTCGCTGGCCGCAGCCGAACTCGACGCCGGGCGCATCGTGCGCCTGTTCGACATCGACGGGCCGAGCCCCTGGCACTGCTATTTCGTCTGCCTGCCCTCGCGGCTCGCCGCGCCGCGCGTGCAGGCCTTCCGCACCTGGCTGCTGGCGGAACTGGCGCATTTCGAGCGGGAATGGCTGCGCATCGACGCCGAACGCCTGGCCAGGCGAGCCGCGCAGAATGGGGAAAGGAAGATCGGGGGAAATCAGCCCGGCGAGATGCCGGCGCAGGTGAACCGCACCGACGCAGGCGCGGCGCCGGTGCCGCCCGGCCCTGGCGGCCGCGCCGAAGCGGGAGGAATGAGGCCGGCCGAGCCGGCCAGCCGTTTCGCCTAGAGGACGACCTTGACCATCGGATGGCCGGTCAGCGCGCGATAGATGTCGTCGAGCTGCTGCTGGCTGGTAGCGCGCACGGTAATGGTCAGGCCCGTGTAGTTGCCGCCGCTCGAGGAACGCTCCTCGATCTTCTCGAGGTCGATCTCATTGTCGTGCACGGCCACCACCTTGAAGATGGTGTCCTTGAACTCGGGATGCGCCTTGCCCATGATCTTGATCGGGAAGTCGCAGGGGAATTCGAGCAGCGTCTCCTTCCTGGTATCGATCGCGCCAGTCAGTTCGACTGTCTTGGACGGGTCGGTGGTCATAAGCTTCTCCAGAAGGAATCGATGAAAAACCGGCGGGTGCCGCCAGGGCCCCGGCAGGCTCAGGCGGCCGCCAGCTCGCTCGCCTTGGCGCGCTGGTAGGCCTCGTAGAGCGCGATGTAGACCGGCCCCGGACGGCCGTCCTGCACCGGCAGCTGGTCGAGCGAGGTGACCGGCAGCACTTCCTTGGTCGCCGAGCTGAGCAGGATCTCGTCGGCCGCGCGCAGCTCGGCCTCGTTGATCTCGCGCGCCACGAAGGGAATCCCGCAGGCCTCGGCCAGCTCCTCGATCAACGCGTAGCGGATTCCCTCGAGGATCTTGTTGCTGCGCGGCGGCGCGAGCAGCTCGCCGTTCTTCACCACCCAGACGTTCGAGGAGGAACCCTCGGTGAGGTTGCCGTCGCGCAGCTGGATGGTCTCGAAGGCTTCGCGCTCGGCCGCATGCTGGGCCATCAGCACGTTGCCGAGCAGCGAGGTGGACTTGATGTCGGCGTGCAGCCAGCGGCGATCCTCGGCCGTCACGCAGCGCACGCCGGTGGTGCGCACCTCGTTGCCGGGCAGCGCCATCGCGCTGACCATCATGAACACGGTGGGCGTGACCTCGGCCGGAAACGCGTGGCCGCGCTTGGCCACGCCGCGCGTGATCTGCAGATAGGCCTTGGCGTGCTGGCCGTCGCCGAGCCCGGCCGCATTGGCCACCAGCAGCTCGTCGAGCAGCGCGCGCCAGCCGGCGTTGTCGCGCGGATTGGGAATGCCGATCTTCTTCAGGCTGCGGTCGAGCCGCGCCAGGTGCTGCGGCAGCCGGAACGGCTTGCGCCCGCCCCCCTCCACCGCGTACAGCGGCACCACCTCGTAGATGCCGTCGCCGAAGATGAAACCGCGATCGAGCACCGGCACGCACGCTTCGGACAACGGCACCCGTTGCTCCTGCGAGGACACGCTCAGATAGACGACCGGATCGAACTCAGCTTGGCTCATGGCGATCAAGGTGGAAAAGGTGACGGGCGCGGAACGAACCCGCGCCGACAGCTTACCGCTTGGCGGCGTCCTGCGTCGTGCCGGACGCCTCGAAGCTTACTTCTTGCTGAACATCAGCAGGATCAAATCCCAGATGCGGCCCAGCAGGCCCGCTTCCGGCACCGCCTGCAGCGCCACCACCGGGAACTGCGCGACGGTCTTGCCGTCGGCCACGAACTGCACCGTGCCGACCTGCTGGCCTTCGGCCAGCGGCGCGATCAGCGGCGTGTTCAGCGTGACCTGCAGCTTGACCTTGTCGCCCACGCCCTTGGACAGCGTGACGAACTGGTCCTTCTGCACGCCGACCTGCACGGAATTCGCCCGGCCCTTGTAGACGCGCGGCGTCTCGACGGCCTGGCCGCCCTTGTAGAGGCGCACCGCATCGAAGGCGCTGTAGCCGTAGTTCAGCATCTTCATGCTGTCCTGCACGCGATCGCTTTCCTTGGCCTCGCCCATCATCACCGAGACCAGGCGGCGCGAGCCGCTGTCGGCGCCCGGCAGCGCACGCTTGGCCGAGGCGATCAGGCAGTAGCCGGCGGCCTGGGTGTGGCCGGTCTTCAGGCCGTCGACGGTCGGGTCGATCCACAGCAGCCGGTTGCGGTTCGGCTGGCGGATGTTGTTGTAGCTGAATTCCTTGACCGAGAAGATGTTGTAGTAGTCGGGGAAATCACGGATCAGGCGCGCCGACAGCTTGGCCAGGTCACCGGCCGTGGTGTAGTGCTGCGGGTCGGGCATGCCGTTCACGTCGGCGAAGTGGGTGCCCGACATGCCGAGCTTCTGCGCCTCGGCGTTCATCATGTTGACGAACTGCGATTCGCTGCCGCCCACCAGCTCGGCCAGCGCGATCGCCGCGTCGTTGCCCGACTGAATGATCATGCCGTACACCAGGTCGTGCACCGAGACCGGCTTGTTGGCCTCGATGAACATGCGCGACTCGTCGGTGCCAACGCGGCGCACCGCCTCGCTCGGCGTGACGATCTGCTCCATCGAGATCTTCTTGGTGGAAAGCGCCTCGAACACCAGGTAGGCCGTCATCAGCTTGGTCAGCGAGGCCGGCTCGACGCGCTCGTCCGCGTTGCCGGAAGCCAGCACCTGGTTGCTGCTGGCGTCGACCAGCACCCACGAGCGCGCGTTGACGCCCGGCGGAGGCACCGCGCCCGGCATGTAGGTGGCCGGCGCGCCGGTCGGCGCCGCAGCGGCCGCAGCTGGCTTCTTGGCGGGCTTGGCCGGCGCGCCGGCAACCGTCGTCACGAGCGCGGCGGGCACCACCACGCCGAGCGCGACGATGCGCGCGACAGTGGCGAAGGCGGTGGAGGAAGCGAGAGACTTGAGGCCTACGGTGGACAAACGCATGATCGATTCAGGCTGATGGCAGAAAGTGCTGCGCACGGGGCGCAAGATCGGGGAACCGGGACGGCGAGCGGTCCGGCTGCGGCACCTAGGCGGAGCCTGGCGCGACGCGCGGAGTTGGACAGGCGGCGACAGCATCGGTTCGCGGCACGCGGAAAACACGCGGATTCGCGAACCGCCGCCGGCATCGAAGCCGTGCGAAGCGGGCAAACCGGGCCATTATACGGGCACCGGCCGGGCCCCAGCCCGCAGCGACGGTTTCTGTCGCGCGCGGCGGACAGATGGTAGCGACAAGGCGCGAGCCGCAATCGATCCGCAAGCCGCGTGTCGAGATTGCGCAAACGGCGGCGCGTCGGCAACGAGAGGGAACCGCCCCGGGGCGGGGCCACGCCGCTCGGGCTCAGCGCCAGGCGTCGACGATCACGCGCTTGAGGATGTGCAGCTTGCGGTGGAAGAAATGCTCGGCGCCCGGGATCACGATCACCGGCAGTTCCTGCGGCCGCGCCCAGTCGTAGACCGAGCCGATCGGCACGGTATCGTCGGTCTCGCTGTGGATCACGATGGTGTCCTCGGGCACCTCGGCCACCGCCCAGCGGCTCGCCGCAGTGCCGACGAACACCATCCGCTCGATCGCCTCGCCGCGCTCGCGCATCTGCGCGGCGACCTGCGAGAGCACGAAGGTGCCGAACGAGAAACCGGCCAGCACCAGCGGCAGCTCGGCCTGGCCGGGCTGGGCACGCATGTGGGCCAGCACCGCCAGCAGGTCGTCGGTCTCGCCGTGGCCGTTGTCGTGCGTGCCCTCGGTGGCGCCGACACTGCGGAAGTTCGAACGCGTGACGATGTAGCCGAGCTGGGTGAAGATGCGCGCGAGCGTCTGCGCGACCTTGTTGTCCATGGTGCCGCCGAACAGCGGATGCGGATGCGCGACCAGCGCGATGCCGCGCGTGGCGGTGCCGTCGAGCGGCAGGTCGACGGCGATCTCGATGCGGCCCACCGGGCCGTCGATCAGGGATTTCTGCGTTTGGGCGTTCATGCGGCTTGCGGTTTCCTTCGGTTGGCGCTCGGCGGCGCTCAGATCTTCAGGCGCTCGACCACCTGGCCGTCGCGCAGATGCGATTCGACGATCTCGTCGATGTCCTGCTTGTCGACATAGGTGTACCAGGTGCCTTCCGGGTAGACCACCATCACCGGGCCCTCCTCGCAGCGGTCCAGGCAGCCCGCCTTGTTGATGCGGACCTTGCCGGCGCCCGCTAGGCCCAGCTCTTTGACGCGCTTCTGCGCGTATTCCTGCATTGACTGCGCATCGCAATTGGCGCAGCTCGGACGATCCGCGCCCGGGTCGCGCTGGTTCAGACAGAAGAACACGTGGTGCTGGTAGTAGCTGCCGTTCATGATGTGGGGACCGCCCGCGTGCGCCTGGTCTGTGCCTCGCGCCGCCGGCTGGATTGGGAAGGGTGTCGGGAGGTCCGATTATAGCGAGCGCTCGCGCGGCCCGCTGGCCCGATGCACGGGGGCGAGGGCCCGCCTTCAGCCTCGCCGATCGCGGCCTTCGTCGCGCGCGGTGGCACCCGCGCGATGCCTGGCGCGGCGCCCGAGCCAGCCGTGCTCGGCATGCCAGCCGAGCCAGACCAGGGCCGCGTAGGGCCAGCTCCAGGCCAGCCAGCGCGCGATGCCGTTGGAGTGCAGGTAGCGCCCCTGGCTCCAACCCGACAGCGCGTAGTCGAAGAACGGGTTCACCGGCAGCAGGTTGACCAGCGCCAGCGAGACGGCCAGCGCCAGCGCCGCCGCAGTGGCGCGCCAGACCGCCCGCAGCGGCAGCGCCGCCAGCGCGGCGGCCAGGCCCAGCGCGACGCCGGCGCAGGCGCCCGGGGTCGCCCAGTCGAAGGACAGGCCGCTGCGCAGCTGCAGGAAGTTGGCGCCGGCCTTCAGCAGCAGCGCGACCACCACGAAGGCGATCGCCAGGCGCGCGCGCGGCGCCTGCGCGCGCATCGTCAGCGAGGCCAGCGCGAGCGCCGCGAACAGGCCCAGCCCGGCCAGCAGCGCCTCCCAGGCCGGATCGGACAGCCGCGCGTCGAGCGCGTCGGGCCAGGCGTCGATGCGCCAGCCGGCCGACATCCAGGCCAGCAGCGCGTCCTGCATCGAGGTGTCGGCGCGGTCCCACAGCTCGCTCGGCCAGCGGCCGATGCCGAACAGCAAGGTCGAGGGAAACAGCACCGCGAACGGCCAGAGCGCCGAGAGCCGCAGCGGCGTGGCGGCCTCGCGGTCGAACCAGGCATCGCGCAGCCGCCGCAGCGCGCCGCGCTCGATCAGCGCGGGCGCGAGCGGCGCGGCCAGCAGGCCGCCCAGCAAGGCACCGAGGGCATTGGCGCCGAGATCGAGATTGGAGGCCACCCGCGTGGGCAGGTAGGTCTGCAGGGCCTCCATGCTGCCCGACAGCAAGGTGCCGGCCAAGGTGGCGGCCAGCACTGCGGCCGCGCCCCTGACGCGCGGATGCAGCGCACCGACCACGCACACGCCGAGCGGCAGGTAGCCGAGCACGTTGGTGACGATGTCGAACATCGTCCAGTAGCGCGGCATCGGCGCGAACAGGTAGTCGAAGGGGCCGACGCCGAGCGAGCGCCAGCCGAGGAAGGGATACAGCGAGGCGTAGACGATCAGCGCCGCGTACGCGCCGCACAGCCGTCGCGCCAGCAGCGACGGTTCGCGCGGCGGCGGTGCCTCGCGATTCATCTGGGCGGCTCCGTGCGCGACCCGCTCGGCACCGCGCCGCTCATTGCGCCGCAGTGTTCTGCACCGCGAGCCAGGCGACGATCTGCGCCACCAGGTCGTTGCTCGCGGCGGCCAGCGCGCTCGCGCCGCCGGCCGCGTCGGCCCTGCTGGCCGGCGCGCGCGCCACGAAGCTGCGCTGGCCGAGCACCGCGCCATCGCGCGTGAGCGTGGCGCGCACGGCCACCTCGCCGTGGCTCTGCGCCTGGCCGTCGAACACCTGCTCGAAGGTGTTGAGCTCGACGTGCAGCACGCTCGCGCGCACCGCGTCGCCGCCGTCCAGCACCGTGCTGCGCGCCGACAGTGCCGCGCGCAGGCGCTGCGTGAGCAGCGGCGCGGGCGGCGCGGTCCAGCGGCTGTCGCGATAGGTGGCGATGCGCTCCGCGTCGGCATAGGCGAGCCGGTAGGCGAACTTGTCGGTATCGAAGGCATCGGGCGCGCGCACGTCGAGCACCTTGATCACCGAGCCCGAGGCCGGCGCGAGCGCCAGCGACGAGGTGTCGAGCGGGCCGAGGTCGTAGCGGAGATTCGACATCCGGGCCGCGTCGCTCGCGCAGCCGGCGAGCAGGGTGAACAGCAGCATCGCGCCCAGCGCGGCGGCCCGGCGGGCGGAGAGGGAGGACAAGCGTGACATCGCGGATTCCTGCATGGTCGTGAACTCGTTGGCGGTGGCCGCAGCCCGGGGGCCGACCGGCATCGGGTCGGTCGCCGGCCCGCGCCGCAGGCACGGACCGACCGGTATCTGTCAGTCAATCAGTGCGACGCGGCGCCCGTCGCGAGCGGCAGGCGCCCCGCGCCGCTCAGCGCGAACCCGCCTGCGGCCAGGCGAAACCCGGCTCGCCCGGGCCCGGCAGGCCGGCGCTGGTGCCGAACAACAGGCTGCGCGGGTTGCGGCTGATCTCGCCGGCCACGTCGCGCACGGTCCGCGAGGTGTCGCCGAGGTTCGAGGTCAGCGAATTGACCCGCGGCAGCGTCTCGTAACGGATGCTCGCGTTCAGCTCGGACAGCGTCTGATCCATCTGCGTGAGCGCAGTTCCCGCCTGTTCGGCGGCCTTGCCGGCGCGGTCGAGGTTGGTCGTGAGCGGCCCGCGCGGGGCCAGCATCGCATCGGCCGAGGCCAGCGCCTGGTTCACGCGCCGGGTGGTCTCGGGCAGTTGCGCGGTGACCGGCTCGAGCGACTTGGTGAGCGTGCTCACGCCGTCGGCGGCCTGCTGCACGCTGGCGGCGGTGGCCTTGAGCTGCTCGCGCATCTCGGGCGAGAGCATCGCGTTGACGCTGGAAGCGGCCACCTCCATCTGCTTTAGCAGCACGTCGCCGCGCTGCTGGAGCTGGTCGAACAGGCTCGGGTGCAGCGGGATCTGCGCGACCGCCTTGATCGAGGTGGGCAGCGGCGAGGGATCGCGGCCGGTATCGTCGAGCTGCACGAAGGCGATCCCGGTCACGCCCTGGAAGCCGAGGCTGCCGTAGGTCGAGCGCGTGATCGGCGCATCCTTGTCGACCAGGATGCGGATCGAGATCTCGCCCGGGTGGGCGCGATCGAAGTGGATGGTGGCGACCTTGCCGACGTCCAGGCCGCGATAGCGCACCGCCGCGTCGGGGAACAGGCCGGTCACGTTGGTGCGCGCCACCAGGTCGTAAGGGATCCGTACCGTGCGATCGACGTTGAACCAGAACACCGCCGCGATGATCGCGAGCAGCAGGCCGATGGCGAACAGCCCTGCCCAGAACGCATGTGATTTGTTTTCCATTCGCGATTCCTTGCTTTACAGCTCGACGCTGGACAGCGCCGGTTCGAGTGCCGCCTTCGGCAGCTTCGCGCGCCGCTCGGGCGGCAGCGCCTGCAGTGCGCGGCGCCCACGCAGGCCGAGGAAGTACTCCTTGATGAAGGGATGGTCGACGCTGGCCCCTTCCTCGACGGGCGCGGCCACCAGTACCTTGCGATCGGCGATCACCGCCACCCGCGTGGAGAGCGCCACCATGGTGTCGAGATCGTGGGTGATCATCACCACCGTCAGGCCCAGGGTACGATGCAGGGTGGCGATCAGGTCGACAAATTCGTCCGAGGCGCGCGGATCGAGCCCGGCGGTGGGTTCGTCGAGGAACAGCAGCTCGGGCTCCAGCGCGATCGCGCGCGCGATGCCGACCCGCTTGACCATCCCGCCCGACAGCGCCGAAGGCATCTTCGAGGCGTGCTTGCAGGGCAGCCCGACCATCTCCAGCTTGAGCATCACGATCTCGTGCAGCAGGTCGTCCGGCACGCGCCCGAGCTCGCGCAGCGGCTGGGCGATGTTGTCGAACACGGTCAGCGAGGAGAACAGCGCGCCGTGCTGGAACAGCATGCCGGAGCGGCTGCGCATCACGCGCGCCGAATCGGTGTCGAGCGTGGCGAGATCCTGGCCGAACACGCGCACGGTGCCCGAGCTGGGCTGCTCGAGGCCGAGGATCTGGCGCACCAGGGTGGTCTTGCCCGAGCCCGAGCCGCCCACGATCGAGACGATCTCGCCCTGCCGCACGTCGAAGTCCAGATGCTCGTGGATCACGTTGCGCCCGTAGCGCTTGGTCATGTCGCGCACTTCGATCACGTGGCCGGGCTCGCCGGCCTCGGCGCCGGCCGCCTGCGTCGCGGCGGCGGCCGTGCCGCCGCTCGTCGTCACCGGTGCGCTCCGATTGTGGTCCATCATCCGAGCCCCACGTTCTGGAACAGGATCGCGAACACCGCGTCGGCCAGGATCACCACCGTGATCGAACTGACCACCGAGGTGGTGGTGCCCTCGCCCAGGCTCTGCGAATTGGCCTTGATGCGGAACCCGAAATGGCAGCCGACCAGGGCGATCAGCATGCCGAACACCACGCCCTTGCCGAGCCCGATCCACAGGTTGGCGATCGGCACCACGCCCGGCAGCGATCGGATGAAGAAGTTGACGTCGATGCTCAGCGCCAGCTTGGCGGCCAGCGCCCCGCCCGAGAGCGCGACGATGTTGGTCCACATCACCAGCAGCGGCATCGCCACGCCAAGCGCGAGCACGCGCGGCAGCACGATGCGCAGGCCGTGCGGGATGCCCATCACGCGCATCGCGTCGAGCTCCTCGGTGACGCGCATCACGCCGATCTGGGCGGTGATCGCCGAGCCCGAGCGCCCGGCCACCAGGATTGCCGCCAGCACCGGCCCCAGCTCGCGGATCACCGACAGCCCGAGGATGTTGACGATATAGCGGTTCGCACCGAACTGCTGCAGCTGCTGGGCCGACAAGTAGCTCAGCACGATGCCGATCAGGAAGGCCACCAGGGCCGTGATCGGCAGCGCCTTGGCGCCGGAGTTGTAGACATTGGCCGAGATCTCGGTCCAGGGCATGGTCTTGGGGCGCCGCGTGATCGAGCCGAGGTCGAGGATCACCCGGCCGAACATGGCGATGCCGCCGAACAGGTGCTCGCCGAACTGCATCAGGGCCAGCCCCAGCCGCGTGACCGGATCGTGGCGGACCACCGGCTCCAGTTCCTCGCGCGCCTCGTCGAGCCGCTGGATCCGCTCGAAGATGGTGCGCTGGTTGTCGGTCAGCGTCAGGCCCTCGGGCAGCCGGTGGCCCCAGGCGCGCCACAGCGCCTGGCCGCCGACGTGATCGAGCCGGTCGATCGCCGACAGGTCCCAGCGGCCGATCGGGCCGACCTGGGCGGCCCGATCGGCGCCCAGCGAAGGCATCCGGGTGCCGGTCCGCGCCGGTCCGCGCGCCAGCTTCTCGGCGCGCCGCACCACGGCACCGCAGTTGCGCGCCAGCGCGAGCGCCGTCCATTGCCCGGACAGGCGCACGATCTTGCCGTCGCCGCCGGTATCCACCGACAGGCCCGGAGGTGTCTGGAAGTCCAAGGGAGCCGAATTTTTGCGAGATTGAGACAGTGGCCATTGTATCGAACCCCATCTGCCTACGTGCCCAAGCTGTGCTCGGCGCAAACCCGCCCTCTTTTCGAGTCATGCTTCCAATTCTCGATCGAACGACTTTCATTTCACCGTCACGTTCGCTTTCGATACTTGCAGGCGGTTCTGGCCGACGGCGCCGCGCGCCGCTCCCCGTCCTCCAAAACATAGAACAGGACATTCCGATGCGATTCCCCTCGCCGTTCCGCGTTTGCTCGGCACGCGCGGCCGTGCTCGCCGTGCTGGAAACCACCGACCTCCACACCAATGTGCTGTCCTACGACTACTTCAAGCTGGCGGCCGACAGCTCGACCGGCTTCGAGCGCGTCGCCACGCTGATCGCGGCGGCCCGCAAGCAGTATCCGAACAACCTGCTGCTCGACGACGGCGACACCATCCAGGGCACCGCGCTGTCCGACTACCAGGCGCTGGTCAAGCCGGTTTCCTGCGACCAGACGCTGGCGATCTACAAGGTGATGAACGCCTCGAAGTTCGACGGCGGCGCGATCGGCAACCACGAATTCAACTACGGCCTGCCCTATCTCTCGCAGGTCACCGGCAATCGTTTCAATATCGACGGCTTGCCCGATCCGGCGCAGCAGCAGAAATGCGCGGGGCCGAACTTCCCGCAGGTGCTGGCCAACGTGATCAGCGCCAGGACCAACCAGCCGCTGTTCCAGCCCTACACGATCATCACCCGGACGGTGAGCGCCACCGCCCCCGACGGCAGCACCGTGAGCGCGCCCGTGAAGGTCGGCATCATCGGCTTCATGCCGCCGGCGATCATGAACTGGGACAAGCGCTGGCTGGACGGCAAGGTCTACACCACCGGCCTCAAGGAAGCCGCCGAGAAGTACATCCCCGAGATGCGCGCCAAGGGCGCCGACCTGGTGGTGGCGATCTCGCACGGCGGCCTCGACAATTCGGCCTACTCGCCGACCATGGAGAACGTCAGCTGGTGGCTGGCCCAGGTGCCCGGCATCGACGCGATGCTGATCGGCCACTCGCATCAGGTGTTCCCGGACCCGAACAGCACGGTCGGCCAGTTCAACCTGCCCGGCGTCGACAAGGTCAAGGGTACCGTCAACGGCGTGCCGACCGTGATGGCCAACTACTGGGGCAAGCACCTCGGCGTGATCAAGCTGGGCCTGTCCTGAGACGGCAAGCGCTGGAACGTCGACAAGTCGCAGACCACGGTCGAGGCGCGCTCGATCCAGAACGCCGACAAGAGCTACGTGGCGGCCGACCCGAGCGTGTCGACGGTGATCGCGGCCGAACATCAGGCCACCATCGACTACGTGAAAACGCCGGTGGGCAGCACCGACTACCGGATGAGCAGCTACTTCGCCGACGTGGGCGACCCGGGCGCGATCCAGATCGTCAACGAGGCGCAGGCCGACTATGTGTCGACCTACGTGCAGGCGAACCTGCCGCAATAAGCCTCGCTGCCGGTGCTGTCGGTCAGCGCGCCGTTCAAGAGCAGCTTCGGCGGCGGCACCGACTTCACCGACGTGGCGCCGGGAGGCCTGGCGATCAACAACGCGGCCGACCTCTACCTGTACCCGAACACCGTCTACGCGGTGAAGGTCAGCGGCAGCGACCTGAAGGCCTGGCTCGAGACGGCCGCCCAGCGCTTCAACACCATCGACCCGAACGCCGCCACCGTGCAGCAGCTGGTCAGCACCTTCCTCGGCTACAACTTCGACATGTCCACCTCGCCCGACCTGAGCTACGAGATCGACGTCACGCAGCCGGTGGGCAGCCGGATCCGCAAGCTGCTGTACAAGGGCGCGGCACTCGATGCGAACGCGCAGTTCATCGTCGCCACCAACAACTACCGCGCCAGCGGCGGCGGCAACTTCCCGGGCCTGGACGGCAGCAAGACAATCTTCGCCTCGCCCGACGCGAACCGCGACGTGCTGATCGCCTACATCAAGAAGCGCGGCAAGCTCACCCGCGCCACCGACGGCGCGGCGCGCAGCTGGCGCTTCACCCGGCTCGCCAGCTCGATGGCGCACGTGCGCTTCGCCTCGGCGCCGAACCTGCTGACCGAAGCCGGCGCGGCGGGCCTGGTCGGCATCAGCCAGGTGAGCGCCGACGACGGCAGCGGAAAGGGCCTCGCCACCTACGAAATCGACCTGACCCAGTGAGGCCCGCGATGCGCATGCTCGATACCTGGTTTGCCGGCGCTTCGGCGACAGCTTCCGCGTCAACTTCGGCCCCGTCGCGCGGGCTGGCGCGCCTGGCCCGCGCCAACCTGCCGGCCGCCGGCATGCTGGCGATGGCCGCATTGCTCGCCGCCGGCGTGGCGGCGGCCGGCTGGGACGGCGGCACCACGCGCGCCGACCGCGTCCAGATCGAGGAATGGCGCGCGATGGTCGCCCAGGCCGGCGAGCCGCACGCGATGCAGCAATTGCGCGAGCTCGCGCGCGACGAGGGGCTCGGCTGGCTGGAGACCGCCGCCGAGGCCGAGCCGGCCGCGCATGCCGGCGCCACCGCGCTGAGCGTGCGCGAGGCGCTCCTCGCGCTGGCCCTGCTGCGGCCCGCCGCCGAGGCCGGCGACGCGGTCGCCGCCTACTACGTCGGGCTGATCTACCGCAGCGGCTACGGCGTGAGCGCCGATCCGGCCGAAGCGGCGCGCTGGTTCACGCGCGCCGCCCGGCAGGGGCTGCCGGCCGCGCAGTTCATGCTGGCCAACGCCTATCGCGACGGCACCGGCGTGCCGCGCGACGAGGCACGCGCGCTGGCGCTCTATCGCAGCGCCGCCGAGCACGAGCTGCCGGAAGCCGTGCAGGCGCTGGCGATGGCCTATCGCAGCGGCGAACTGGGCGTGAAGCGCGACGAGGACGCCTATCACGCGCAATGGCTGGAAGCCGCGCATGCGCTGAAACACCCGGCCAGCGCGCCTTGAGGCCGAGCCGAGGCTGAACGGCGACGCGGGCGGGCGGCATCACCGGGGCGGCCGCCCGCCATGCCGGCCGGCTTGCGCGCAGCCAAGCGCGACGGGAAACGGCGAGTCCGGCGACGAGCGGCCCCTTCGCCATGCGCGCCCGACACCGGCCGGCACCACGCCGGCCGGAACCGGGTCCGCCTGCTCGACGAGGTTCACGGCGGACCGGCAACGGACCGCACGAGCCAGGCGCCGCAGCCGGTTCCCCCGGGCCTTCGCGCGGCCGCGCGTCGAGCGGCCCCCGGCACGCCAGCTCTCGTACAATAACCGCCATGACAGCCTCCCCGCCCCTTCCCGACGACGCGCGGATCGACCCGGCCCGCGCGCATTCGCTTCCCGCCTCGGCGCCCAAGCCCTGGCCGCTCGACATCGTCGAGGCCACCGGCTCGACCAATGCCGACCTCGCCGCCCACCTGAAGACTCTGCCGCGCACGCGCCACGCGCTGCCCAAGCCGATCGTGCGGGTCGCCTACGAGCAGACCGCCGGCCGCGGCCGCCAGGGCCGGCCCTGGTTCGCGCTGCCCGGCAACGCGCTGCTCTGCTCGGTGGGCTGCGTGCTGCCGCGCCCGATCGATGCGCTCGCGGGCCTGAGCCTGGCGGTCGGCGTGGCGCTGGCCGAGGGGCTCGGCAATCTGCCGCTGCGCGGCCAGCAGGTGCGCCTCAAATGGCCCAACGACCTGCTGCTGACCGACGGCGAGCAGCCGCTCGGCAAGCTCGGCGGGATCCTGGTCGAGACCGTCTGGAACACCGCCCAGGCCACCGCGATCGTGATCGGCTTCGGCATCAACGTGCGCGGCGCCGAGGCGGTGGCCGCCGAGGTCGACGCGCTGCGCGCGCGCGATGCGGCGCTGGCCGGCGCCCTGGCGCCCGCCGCGCTGTCCTCGGCCTGCCCGTCGGCGAACCTCACCGATACGCTGGCCGCCGTGCTCGATCCGCTGGCCACCGCGCTCGAACATTTCGCCGCCGCCGGCCTCGCGCCGTTCCGGCCGCGCTGGGCCGCGCTGCACGCCTACGCGGGCCGCGAGGTGGTGCTGCTCGAACAGGGGCGAGAACTCGCGCGCGGCCTCGCCACCGGCATCGGCGAACAGGGGCAGCTGCTGCTCGACACCGCCGAGGGCCCGCGCGCGATCGCGGCCGGCGACGTCTCGCTGCGCCCGGGCCCCGCTGCGGGTGGTGACGCTCGATGAGCGATCTCGCGCTGCTCGTCGACGCGGGCAACAGCCGGATCAAATGGGCGCTGGCCGATGCCGGCGGCCGGCTGGTCGAGAGCGCCGCCTTCAATCACGCCGGCGGGACTGGCGCGGCCGACGCGATCCCCGCCTGGCCTGATCGGCCCGCGCCGCGCGGCGCCTGGATCTCGAACGTGGCCGGCGCGGACCTCGCCGCGCGCATCGATGCCCTGATCGAGGCGCGCTGGCCGGGCCTGCCGCGCAACATCGTCACCGCGCGCGCGGCACAATGCGGCGTCAGCAACGGTTACTCGCAGCCCTCGCAGCCCTCGCAGCCCTCGCAGCTCGGCAGCGACCGCTGGTGCGGGCTGATCGGCGCGCGCGCCGCGTTTCCCGGCGAGGCCTTGCTGATCGCCACCTTCGGCACCGCGACCACGCTCGAATCGCTGGAGGCCGACGGCCGCTTCGTCGGCGGCCTGATCGCACCGGGCTGGGCGCTGATGATGCGCTCGCTCGGCAGGCACACGGCGCAGCTGCCGACGCTCACCACCGACACGGCGCGGCGCCTGGTCGACGAACTCGACCAGGCCACGGGGCGGATCCCGTTCGCCACCGATACCGCGCATTCGCTGTCGGCCGGCTGCCTGCAAGCGCAGGCCGGGCTGATCGAGCGCGCCTGGCGCGAGCGCTCGGCCGAAGGCACGCGGCCGGTGCGGTTGGTGCTGTCGGGCGGCGCCGCCGATGCAGTCGCGCAGGTGCTGACAGTGCCCTGCACGCGGCACGATACGCTGGTGCTGTCAGGGCTGGCGCGCATCGCCAACGACGCGGCGGACGCGGGAAACGAGCAGCAGGCTTGAGGATGGAATGAGGTGCGCCGGCCATGGCCGCGCGTGCGGACAACTGACTTTCGAGGGGAGGTTCGACGATGCTACGTTGGCTCATCGCGATACTGCTGGTGGCGAACCTGGTCGCGCTGGCCGCGGTCCAGGGGCTGTTCGGGCCGCCGCCGGCCGCCGGGACGCGCGAACCCTGGGGCACCTGACGCAGCAGGTCAGGCGCAGGCGCTGCACACCACGGCCGTGGCTCAGGCCGCCGAGCAGCCGGTGGTGGGCGGCCCGATCAGTTCGCCGCCGGTCGAGTCGCAGCCGCTCGACGCCTCCGCGGCCGATGCGGCTTCCGGCGACGGCGCAGCATCGGCGTCGGCCTCGCCCGCGCATCTGGCGCGGCTCGAGCCTCTCGCTCCGCTTGCCCCGCTCGCCGCCGCCACCCTGGCGGTGACGCCGGCGGCCCTGGCCGAAGGCAGGCGCCGTCGCGCGGCCGCCCCCGACCGCCTCGGCCGCATCACAAGCTGCGCGCCTGAACGCGCCGCAGGATCTCGGCGCCGGCCTCGATCCCGAAGCCGGCGCCGTTTTTCTTCTACCGGGCGGATCTCGACGATCCCGCTCCGGCCTGCCGCCGCCTCAAGCCTGGTGCGCGCGCACCTTCTTCAGCAGCGCCGTGGTCGAGCGCTCGAACTCGAACGGAATCGCCAGCGCCTTGCCGCCCCAGCCGCGCACCAGGGCCGATTCCGGCAGCGCGTCCATGTCGTAGTCGCCGCCCTTCACCAGCACGTCGGGCCGCACCGCCGCGATCAGGTCAATCGGTGTCTGCTCCTCGAAACCCACCACCCAGTCGACGCATTCGAGCGCCGCGAGCAGCGTCATACGGTCTTCCTGGCGATTGATGGGCCGATCGTCGCCCTTGCCCAGCATGCGCACCGAGGCGTCGCTGTTGACCCCGACGATCAGGCAGGCACCGAGCGCCTTCGCGTCGGCCAGGTAGGTGACGTGGCCGCAGTGCAGGATGTCGAACACGCCATTGGTGAACACGACGGGCGCACTCAGCGTTGGGCGCAGGGCGGCGAGCGCCTCGCGGGTGGTGAATTTACGTTCGAAGGCGGCGGGCATCGGTGTCGGTCCGGCTGGGAGAATGAAAACGGGAGCCGCGCAGGCCGGGGCATCGGCTCGCTCGGCCATGCTACGCGCGGCCCAATGAAAAAACCCGCGTGAACTTCGGCGGGCTTGGTGTGCGGCGAGTCGACCGGTGAATCGACCAGTAATGCGGCTGCCGCGTCAGGCGGGCTGCGTGGCGCCGCCATCGGGCGTCTGCAGGCGCCCCGTGACTTCCTTGCGGTAGCGATTCAGTTCCTGCGCAGTGGCGAAGGTGCGCTCGAACAGGATCGACAGGTTGTGCAGGATCCGGTCGACCACCTTCTTCTCCCACTCGCCGTCGAAACGGATCTGATCGTCGAGCCAGCGCTCGAGCCATTCCGGATCGGGCAGGCGTGACTGTACGGTGTCGCGCGGGAACAGCGACTGGTTCACGTGCAGGTTGGTGGGGTGCAGCGGCTTCTCGGTGCGACGCGCCGAAGCCATCAGCACGCCGATCTTGGCGAAGGCCGAGCGCGCGACGTCGCCGCAGTTCACCAGCGCCTTCTTCATGTAGCGCAGGTAGGCGCCGCCATGGCGTGCCTCGTCGCGCGAAATGGTTTCGTAGATGTGCTTGATGACGGGTTCCGTATGCCACTCGGCCGCGCGGCGGTACCAGTGGTTCAGGCGGATCTCGCCGCAGAAGTGCAGCATCAGCGTTTCCAGCGGCGGCGCCGGGTCGAATTCGAAGCGCACCGCGTGCAGTTCGGCCTCGGTCGGCATCATCTCGGGCTTGAAGCGGCGCAGGTATTCCATCAGCACCAGCGAATGCTTCTGCTCCTCGAAGAACCAGACGCTCATGAAGGCGGAGAAGTCGCTGTCGTGGTGGTTGTCGCGCAGGAACATTTCCGTCGCGGGCAGCGCCGACCACTCGGTGATCGCGTTCATCTTGATCGTCTTCGCCTGCTCGTCGGTCAGGAGCGAGGCGTCGAACTTGTCCCAAGGGATGTCCTTCTCCATGTCCCAGCGGACGGCTTCGAGCGATTTGTAGAGTTCCGGATAAAGCATGGTGTTCATGGTCCCACCCCTGTTCTGCACAATGCGACTGCTAAACGTGACTGTTGCGTCGAGCTCCCACAATCCGGGAGCTCACCTGACGGATCGGTAATTTTACGCGCTAAAACGCCCGCCGGATACACTTGGCACCGCGACGCGACCGTTGCCGCGCAAGCGCTTGTGGGGGCAAAACGCGCGACGCCCGAAACAGACCGAGCCTCGCACGCACCTGAGAGGGGCCGGCCTGAGGCCGGCTGTCGTTGTCGGGGCCGTGCGCGCGAACGTCGGGGACGGATCGCGCCGCCAGCACCCGCTATGGGTGAACCCCCATTTGGGGTTTTCCATGATAGCACACAGCTGTGACAGATCTACGACACAGGTGCGGCGTATTCGAAGCGCTTCGAATTTCGACTTCATCGCGCATCGGGTTTGAGCGGCTGCGTGCGCGAACTGACAC
>JAYFRU010000014.1:0-20194 GCA_040946965.1 Burkholderia sp.
ATAGTGGGCCGCAGCGCATCAGGCTGCAACAAGCCCGGATATAAAGCTGCAGCCCATCCTGTCGCAGTCGGCACACATGAAAAACCTTCGCAAACGGGAGGCGTTCATATAACATCGATGAACGCCCCCCTTCTGCTCGAGCCGATCGAGACCGCCAGTCGCGACGAACTCCAGGCGCTACAGATCGAAACGCCTGACATGGTCGCTCGGCCACGCCTACCACCACTCGCCCGTCTATCGCCGCAAGTTCGACGAGGCCGGCGTGTATCCCGACCAGTTGAAGACGCTCGCCGATCTCGCACGCTTTCCGTTCACGACCAAGAGCGACCTGCGCGACAGCTACCCGTTCGGCATGTTCGCGGTGTCGCAGGAGCGGATCTCGCGCATCCATGCCTCGTCGGGCACCACCGGCAAGCCGACCGTGGTCGGCTACACCGCGCGCGACATCGATACCTGGGCCAACCTGGTGGCGCGCTCGATCCGCGCGGCAGGCGCGCGACGGGGCGACAAGGTGCATGTCAGCTACGGCTACGGCCTGTTCACGGGCGGCCTGGGCGCGCACTATGGCGCCGAGCGTGCGGGGCTGACGGTGATTCCCTTCGGCGGCGGCCAGACCGAGAAGCAGGTGCAGCTGATCCAGGATTTCCGGCCCGACATCATCATGGTCACGCCCAGCTACATGCTGTCGATCGCCGACGAGATGGAGCGGCAGGGGCTGGATCCGCGCGCCTCGTCGCTGCGCATCGGCATCTTAGGCGCCGAGCCGTGGACCAATGAGATGCGCGTGGCGATCGAGCAGCGCATGGGTATCGAGGCGGTCGACATCTATGGATTGTCGGAGGTGATCGGCCCGGGCGTCGCCTCGGAATGCGCCGAGACCAAGGACGGCCCGACCATCTGGGAAGACCACTTCTACCCGGAGATCATCGATCCGCTGACGGGCAAGGTCCTGCCCGACGGCGAGCTCGGCGAACTGGTATTCACCTCGCTGACCAAGGAGGCGCTGCCGATCGTGCGCTATCGCACGCGTGACCTGAGCCGGCTGCTGTCCGGCACGGCGCGCGGCATGCGGCGCATGGAGAAGATCACGGGGCGCTCGGACGACATGATGATCATCCGCGGCGTGAACGTGTTCCCGACGCAGATCGAGGAGCCGTTGCTCAAGCAGGCCGTGCTCGCGCCGCATTATCAGATCGTGCTGACCCGGGAAGGGCCGCTCGACGTGATGACGCTGAATATGGAGCCCTGCCCGCAGCACAACGCCGCCGCGGCCCTGCTCGATGCGGCGGCCAGGCGCTGGCCTACGACATCAAGGCCCTGATCGGCGTCACGACGATCGTCAAGGTCCTGCCGGTCAACGGCATCGAGCGTTCGGTGGGGAAGACGCGGCGCGTGGTGGACAAGCGCCGCTGAAGGAAGAGATATCGCCGGGGCACGCGGAGGACGGGGCCGGCGCCCCCGCAGCGCTCAGGAATTCGGCAGCAGCAGCCACATCCGCCCGACCTGCTTCATCCGGTCGGCCAGGTCGCCCGCATCGTCGCCGAGCCCCCAGAAGTAATCGGCGCGCACGCCGCCCTTGATCGCCGATCCCGTATCCTGCGCGAACACCAGCCGGTTCATCGGCGTATTGGTGAGCGGTCGCGTGGTCTGCAGGAACACCGGCGTGCCCAGCGGGATGAAGGACGGATCGACGGCGATCGAGCGCTCCGCCGTGAGCGGCACGCCGAGCGCGCCGATCGGGCCGTCCGCGCCGCCGTTCGGCACGCCCTTGCTCGACGGCATCTCGCGGAAGAACACGAAGCGCGGATTGGTATCAAGCAGGGCGTCGACGCGCGAAGGGTTCGCGCGCGCCCAGGCCTTGATACCCTGCATGGTGGCCTGCCCGGCACCCAGCTCGCCGCGATCGAGCAACCATTTGCCGATCGAGCGATAGGGCTGGTTGTTGGTGCCGCCGAAACCGACCCGCATCACGCTGCCATCGTCCATCACCACGCGCCCCGAGCCCTGCACCTGCAGGAAGAAGGCCTCGATCGGATCGTCGACCCAGACCAGCTCGTTGCCGTTCAGGACGCCCGAGCGCTCGAGCTGCGCGCGCGCCGGCATGGCGCTGCCGGCGCGATAGCCGGCCGGCCAGCGGTACAGCGCGGTCTGGTAGGGCCCGCAGCGCACCCGCGAGCCGCGCAGCAGCGGCTCGTAGTAGCCGGTCACCAGGCCGTCGAGCGTGCCGTCGGTATTAGCGAACTGATAGGGCGTGAAATACGTCTCGAAGAAGCTGCGCGCGCCGGTGATGTCGAGATCGTCGATCCGCTCGGCGGCCTCGCAGGCGCGGCGCCAGTTGGCGGCACGCGCGAGTCGCGTGCAGTTCTGGCGCAGCGCGCTGGTCGCACCGATCAGGGTGTCGTCGTCCCAGCCCGGCACCTGCCGCCAAGCCACTGGCGTGAGCCGTTCGGCGGCCACCTGGCCCGGCACGATCGGCGCGCCGGTGGGCGGCTTCGCGGCGTGCCGCACCGGTGCGCTGCCGCAGGCGGCCAGCAGCGCCGCCGTCGCGATCGCGGCGGCCCAGGCGGCCAGCCGCAGCCCGAACCGCCTACAATGTTCGTACTTGATGGAAACCGCCATGTCTGATCTGTTCGACGAATACCCGATGCTGATCTTCGCGCTGGAATCGCTGCTGGCGCTCGGCCTGCTGATCTTCATCGTGCTCTGGACCGCGTCCGGCAAGAAGAAGGCCCGCCAGCGCCCCGACGATCCGCCGCGCCCTCAATGCAGCGTGCGCGGCATGTGCAGCTCGAATTCGGCGACCGGCGCCTCGAAGCGCTCACCATCCTCGGCCACGCAGAAATACGCACCGCGCATGGTGCCCACGGGCGTGGCGATCACCGCCCAGCTGGTGTACTCGAATTGCTCGCCCGGCTTGAGCAGCGGCTGGTGGCCGACCACGCCGAGTCCCTTCACTTCCTGAACCTTCTGTTCGCTGTCCGTGATGACCCAGTGCCGCGCAATCAGCTGCGAGGCCACCTGACCGGTGTTGACGATCGTCAGCGTGTACGCGAATGCGTATTGACGGCGTTCCGGGTCGGATTGTTCCGGCAGATACGCCGTTTTCACCGACACGCTGAATTCATACTGGCTCATGGCAATCCCGCTTCGAAGGTCGACCGGCGCCACGATCCGGCACCGCACGGGCTGCCGCCTGGGCAACCCGCACTGGTTCGGCATTCTGCTTGATGCGACCCCCGCCCGCAACCGCGCGGCCTGCCGGGGCCGCTCGCAGCGGTAGAATGGCGCTTTTGCATAAGCACGTCCCCCTACCGCCATGACGCAATTCCGTATCGCTCCCAGCATCCTGTCGGCCGACTTCGCCCGTCTCGGCGAGGAAGTCCGCAACGTGGTCGCCGCTGGCGCCGACTGGATCCATTTCGACGTGATGGACAATCATTACGTCCCGAACCTGACGATCGGCCCGCTGGTCTGCGAGGCGATCCGCCCGCACGTGCAGGTGCCGATCGACGTGCACCTGATGGTGCGCCCGGTCGATCGGATCGTTCCCGATTTCGCCAAGGCCGGCGCCAACGTGATCAGCTTCCATCCGGAAGGCTCGGACCACATCGACCGCACCCTGTCGCTGATCAAGGACCACGGCTGCAAGGCCGGCCTGGTGTTCAACCCGGCCACGCCGCTGCACTACCTCGACCACGTGATGGACCGCCTCGACCTGATCCTGATCATGTCGGTGAATCCGGGCTTCGGCGGCCAGTCCTTCATTCCCGAGGCGCTGCGCAAGATCCGCGAGGCGCGCGCGAAGATCGACTCCTACCGCGAGCGCATCGGTCGCGAGATCCACCTGGAGGTGGACGGCGGCGTGAAGGTCGACAACATCGCCGAGATCGCGGCGGCCGGCGCGGACACCTTCGTGGCCGGCTCGGCGATCTTCGGCAAGCCCGACTACAAGGCGGTGATCGACGAGATGCGCACGGCCCTGGCCGGCATCGCGAAGGACTGAGGCGATGGGCACGTCGATCCACTTCGCCTCGCTGCGGCTGGCTGCCGCCCTGATCGACCTCGACGGCACCATGATCGATACCGTCGACGACTTCACGGCCGCCCTCAACGCGATGCTGGCGCGGATCGGCGCGCCCGGCACGCAACGCGACGAAGTCATGCACTACGTCGGCAAGGGCTCGGAAAACCTGATCGTCCAGGTACTCAAGCCGCGCTTGGCCGAAGCCGACGCGCAGGCGCGCTTCGACGAGGCGCTGGCGATCTACCAGGCCGAATACGCCACCATCAACGGCCGCCACACGCGACTCTATCTGGATGTCGAAGCCGGCCTGGCCGCGATGCACGAGGCCGGCCTGGCACTGGCCTGCGTCACCAACAAGCCGCATCGCTTCGCGCTCGAGCTGCTCGCGCAGTACCGGCTCGACGCTTATTTCGGCGTGGTGCTCGGCGGCGACAGCCTGCCGCGCAAGAAGCCCGATCCGCTGCCGATGCTGACCGCCTGCCAGCGGCTGGGCGTCGAACCGGCGCTGGCGGTGGCGATCGGCGACTCGGAAAACGACGCGCTGGCGGGCCGCGCGGCGGGCCTGGCGACGCTGACGATGCCCTACGGCTACAACCACGGCAAAGCTATACAAACGATAAATTCGGATGGTATAGTCGATTCGCTGCTCGTGGCGGCGCAGGTCATTACCGCGCACAACGCCGTCGAGCGAACCCTCTGATTTATTCTTCCATCCGCATGTTTCTGAACAAAAAACGGAGTCTGAGCAGCATCGACCGGGGAGCCTGGCCCTGGCGTCGCTGGTCGCGCTAACCTCGCTCCCGAGGTTCGCCGGAGCCTGTCTTCGGCATCCGTTTTTTGTTTTGCTGCGCGATTCGCGCCTCGTCATTCGATTGTCCATGACCTGCCCTCGCCCCGAACGCTTTGCGTGGGGGCGCCGGGAACGCGCATCGGTCGCTCGCACGATGATGGTGCAAGCCGGTCAGGCCCTGACCGCAACCCGCTCCCGCCCCCGGCCCGCCGCGCAGCGACCGCGATTCTCCCGGCATGCCCTGCCGCTCGTCCCCACAGGACCGGAACATGACTGAACTCGAATTCCAATCGCTCGCGAATCAAGGCTACAACCGCATTCCACTGATCGCGGAGGCGCTCGCCGATCTCGAAACCCCGCTCTCGCTGTATTTGAAGCTGGCCCAGCCCGAGCGCGGCGGCGCCAATTCCTTCCTGCTCGAATCGGTGGTCGGCGGCGAACGCTTCGGCCGCTACTCGTTCATCGGCCTGCCGGCCCGCACCCTGGTGCGCACGCGCAAGGGCGTCTCCGAGGTGGTCACTGACGCTCAGGTGGTGGAGACGCACGAGGGCGCCCCGTTCGCCTTCATCGAGCAGTTCCAGGCACGCTTCAAGGTGGCCCAGCGCCCCGGCCTGCCGCGCTTCTGCGGCGGCCTGGCCGGCTACTTTGGCTACGACGCGGTGCGCTACATAGAGAAGAAGCTGGCCGACACGGCGCCCCCCGACGACCTGAACCTGCCCGACATCCAGCTGCTGCTGAGCGAGGAAGTCGCCGTGATCGACAACCTGGCCGGCAAGCTCTACCTGATCATCTACGCCGACCCGTCGCGCCCCGAGGCCTATCCGCGCGCCAAGCAGCGCCTGCGGGAACTCAAGCAGCGCCTGCACTCGACGGTGCAGCCGCCGGTGACCTCGCCGAGCGTGCGCACCGAGACCTTCCGCGAATTCAAGAAGGACGACTACCTGGCCGTCGTGCTCAAGGCCAAGGAATACATCGCCGAGGGCGAGCTGATGCAGATCCAGGTCGGCCAGCGCCTGATCAAGCCCTATCGCGACAATCCCCTCTCGCTTTACCGCGCGCTGCGTTCGCTGAACCCCTCGCCGTACATGTACTACTACAACTTCGGCGAATTCCACGTGGTGGGCGCCTCGCCCGAGATCCTGGTGCGCCAGGAAAAGCGCGGTGAGGACCAGATCGTCACGATCCGCCCGCTGGCCGGCACGCGCACGCGCGGCAACACGCCGGAACGCGATGCCGCACTCGCCACCGAGCTGCTCAACGACCCGAAGGAAATCGCCGAGCACGTGATGCTGATCGACCTGGCGCGCAACGACGTCGGCCGCATCGCCACCACCGGCTCGGTCGCCGTGACCGACAAGATGGTGATCGAGAAGTACTCGCACGTGCAGCACATCGTCAGCTCGGTGGAAGGCAAGCTCAAGCCCGGCATGACCAACTACGACGTGCTGCGCGCCACCTTCCCGGCCGGCACGCTGTCGGGCGCGCCCAAGGTGCGCGCCATGGAACTGATCGACGAGCTCGAGCCGGTCAAGCGCGGCCTGTACGGCGGCGCGGTCGGCTACCTGTCGTTCTCGGGCGAAATGGACCTGGCCATCGCGATCCGCACCGGCCTGATCCACAACGGCAACCTCTACGTGCAGGCCGCAGCCGGCGTGGTGGCCGACTCGGTGCCCGAATCGGAATGGCAGGAAACCGAAAACAAGGCGCGCGCCGTGCTGCGTGCAGCGGAACAGGTGCAGGACGGCCTCGACAGCGACTTCTGAACGGAGACTGACCATGCTGCTGATGATCGATAACTTGCATGCGTGGCCGCATTGGATCGCTAAAGTCCGCTAAACATCCTTGAAAGCCTCATGGCTACGCGGTTCTAGCCCGCTTTAGTTCGCTTTAGTTCGTTGGCAGCCGACGAAAAACCGGATAACTTACCGGATAAAACCCCTTCGGGGCGACCCTTATCCGGTAGGCAGATGGCAAACCTCACAGACACCAAGATCAGAAACACGAAGCCGGGCGACAAGCCGGTCAAGCTGGCCGACGGCCAAGGGCTTTATCTGGACATCCGGCCCAGCGGCGCGAAAATCTGGCGCTACCGCTACTGGATCACGCCGAAGGCCGACGGCATCTTCACCATTGGGGAATACCCGGCGGTTTCGCTGGCCGACGCGCGCAAAGAAAGGGAATGGGCGCGGGAACAGGTCAAGCAGGGGCTGAACCCGACGCAGGTCAGGGAAGCCGAACGCCTGCAACGGATGGGCGAACATGCCAACACCTTCGAGGCGGTCGCGCGCGAATGGATCGGACAGAACCGCGCCCATTGGTCGGCCAACTATTGCAAGCAGGTCGAAACCTTCCTTGGCAAAGACGTATTCCCGAAGATCGGGGCTTTCCCGATCCGCATGGTCAAGGCAGCCCATATTCTTGAAATCATCCGCAACGTCGAAAAGCGCGGGGCGCAGTCCATCGCCGTGCTGATCCGCCAATGGTCGGGGCAGATTTTCCGCTATGCCGTTGCGACGCTGCGCGCGGACAGCGACCCGGCGTCTGCCCTTGCTGGGGCATTGAAGCGCAAGCCAGTCCGGCATAACCCGCCGCTATCGAAGGCGGACATTCCGAAGTTCCTGAACCTGTTGGGCGAATACGGCGGCTACCGGGGGACGGTCATCGCCCTGCGGCTGATGATGCTGACCTTCGTGCGGACGGTCGAACTGCGGATGGCCGAATGGACGGAATTCGATCTGGACGCTGCCGAATGGCGCATCCCGGCGGGCCGGATGAAGATGAAGAAGCAGATGAAGATCGGGGAATCCCATATCGTCCCGCTGTCCCGGCAGGCGGTCGAACTGCTGCGGGAACTGCATACGCTGTCAGGCGGGCAGCGGTTCCTATTTCCGAACCTGCGCAGCCCGAAGCGCTGCATGACGGCGACGACGGTGAATCGGGCCTTGGAGCGCATGGGCTACGCCGGAAAGTTTTCCGGGCATGGCTTTCGCTCGACGGCATCGACGCTGCTGCATGAGCTTGGCTGGCGGTCGGAAGTCATCGAACGACAGCTTGCCCATGCAGAGCGCGATAAGGTGAAGGCAGCCTACAACCACGCCGAATACATGCCCGAACGACGGGACATGATGCAGGCTTGGGCGGACTGGATTGACGCGCTGACCGCGAAGGCGGCAGCGGAAGGGAAGGAAACGGCTACAGCTTGACCGGGGCCGGGAATGGCCTGCCGGTCAGCGGGTCGATGCGCGGGCGCGGCTGCATGGCAGCGGGCCCGCTGTTTGTCATGAAGGGCGGCAGACTGCGCGAGGATCCATTGAAACGGGTTTCCGTTCTTCGCCCGGTCATAGACCGGGAACTTGGGCGGCTTCCTATTCATTGGTCGCAGCCTCCTGCGCCCTGACCCATTTTTGCAGCGCCGTCAGGGTTGCGGCGTTTTCGTTGCATCGTTCGTAGTTGTCGGCAACCGTGGCGGCGACGGTAGAAAGCGCAATTCCAGCGGGGGCCGCATCAGCGCTTCCGGCGGGGCCGGGAACTTGGTTTGCGGCGGCAGCGTCGTGCAAGCGGACAAAGCCGCGAGGCAGAACGCAAGCAGCATCAGCTTCGCGTGTGACATAAACGGGAACCTCCTTGATGATGTCCGCGCCCTTTTCGCGGACGACTTGAACGCGATCAACGTATTTCGTGACCACCTGAACCGTGGCATCGGCTTGCCGCTGCTGGACGCGGGCAGTTGCCAAGGATTGCTTGACGACTGCCGCATCCCATGCGGCTTGCACATGCCCGGCCCCCTTGACCCAGCCGAAGGCGACCAGCGCGGCAGCCAGAAGGGCCAGCGCCAGCAGTCGGTAGGGCCAAGGGATGACCTTCGATAGCATGTCGAACATGGCAGCCCCCTATTTCGCCGGAACGATATGGGGCTGGCAAAGGAACGGCGCGCGCGGTTGCTGATGAATCGCCTGCGGGTCTTTGACATAGACATCCAGCAGCCAGCCAGCCTCGAAGGAAACTTCCAGCCCGAAGATGACCTTGACCCAGCGGAAGTGAAACGCGCCAAGGCTTGAACGGATCAGGAACCAGCCTTGCTGTCCGCGCCCCTTGTCCAGATCGAGGCCGCAGCCGGAAGACGACAGGACGAAGGTTTCAGCCAGATCGACGGCATAGGACAGCGCGCCCCAGCAGAAGCCGCAGGCCGGGTTTCGCCATAGCCAGCCGACCATTCCAAGGTAAGTTCCCCAATACTTCGGGCAATGCAACGTCCGCCACCCGGCGTCGCCCCACAGTCCGTTGTCGGTCGTCGTATCGAACCAGAACAGCCAGCCGGGCAGGCGCGGTTCGATGGCCGTCTTGTTGGCGTTGTCCGCCGGGCCGTCGCGCATCTGCGCGAACAGCGGAAGCAGCGGGCCGACAAGGAAGGCCAGAAAGGTGAATGCGTAAGACAAGGGGATCATGACGATCCAGCGCAGGAAGACTTTCATGATTGCGGCTCCGTGGTTTCTTTGAGTTTCAGGGCAGCGCCAAGGGCGGCGAATACCGACCCCATGCCGACGCCGAACCGTTGAAGGTCGAAAGGCTGACCGCGCCAGACGACGACATAGACCGTCAGGCCCAGCGCGACCAAGACGGCAAGGACGCCCAGCCAGCGAACGAAGTCATGCGTCTGGTTATCCTTGCCGGTCAGCAGTTGCTTGATGATGTCCTTCATGCCAGCGCCCCTTTCGCGGTTTCCCAAAGCGCCAGCCGGTCGTCCAGACCGTTGAACCCGCCATTGATGACGCGGGTAATCGACCGGAAGCTACCGCCGTCGGCCAATTCGTTGCAGCCGTGGGCTTTCCAGAACCAAGCCGCCGACATGGCCGCGAAGATCGGCTGTTCCAGCAGTTCGGGACGGGCTTCAAGGTCTTCGCCCAAGGCGGCCCCGCATGCGCGGTAATTGGCCCGACCGGTGATCTGGATCAGGCCGCGCCCCTTGAAGCGCGCGCCGTCGCCCGGCTGGACGTTGCCCAAGTCGGCCCGGCCTTCATACTTGGCTTGCCACGGGCATTGCGCCGGGTTCCAGATTTCGCGGACGTAGATCAGACGCCCGGATTCATGGCCGACCTGCGCCAAGAAGGCCGCCTGTCGTTCCGGCGTGTTGATGTCGTAGCGTTCCATCGCCGCGTTCAGCGCATCGGCCCATTTCGCGGCGCGTTCAAGCGGACAGCCGACGGCTTCCGCCAGTTGCTGCGCGGTAATCATGCTTTCCCCTTTGCAAGTGTGCGGAATCGGGCTTCGATCCACTTTTCGACGGCGAACAGCAGGCGCGTCGCCATATGGCCGCCGACGCCAGCCAGCGCGGCGCATAGGCCAATCGGCTGATCCAGCGCCTGAACGGCCATGAAGACGCCAAGGCCGACGAAAGCGCTGGTAAAAATCTCGCCGATCAGTTCGATGATGTTGAAAGCGCGGGTATGGCCTTGCTTGACGCGCGCATACCAATTCACCAAGCCCCCGGCGCAGGACATGCCAATTGCGAGCAGCCATGTTGCATAGCCCCAATTGGTCGGGTCTTTTGTGGGCATTCCCATTTCCTTCTTCTTGAAAAAATTAAGGCCGCGCGAGGCGGCCTATCGGGAGGGTTTCTGTTGCTGGCTGTTCGCCCGGCGGGCTGGGGGCCAGCATCCACAAATGCTGCGGCGTTACCCGTCGCAAGCTGTCAGGCCGGAACAGCGGATGCCCTGCGGCATCGAAGGCCCAAGCGACCAATTCAGAACAGAACCAAGCGTCATCCTGTTGCCAGTCACGGCGCAGGCCAAGGCCAAGAATCGCCGTGTAGTCGTAGGGCTTCCCGATCTGGCTGGCCGCTGCCGCGATGACAGCAGCCGCGTCAGGGCTGGGAAGTTCGACCAGCGCGGCGTCGGCGGCGCGATTGATCGCATCGACGAACGGAACCCGGCGAACCCCATGCAGGGCAGCCGCTTCGATCACCATGTCGCCCTCGTCAATAAGGGATACATGCGACCAGCGCGACCAAGTAGCCGCGCGGATCAATGCCGAAAACGGGTTGCCGGTCGTGCTGAACAGCAAGCGAACGGTCTGCATGGCTTACTCCCCGAAGGACTTGGGCCAGCCCGCTGAAAAGTCGTAGCTGGCCGGGTCGGCGCTGGCTTCCATCGCGGCCTTATGCGTTTCGGCGGCGGCGAAAAGCTGGGCGTCCAGATCGCCAGCAGCGGCAACGATGTCGAAGGCGACCTGCGCGCTGACATCCACGAAGCTGCCGTCCATCGTCTTCCATTTCACGGTCTGGCCGAGGATGGTCAGCTTGTCGGTCATGGCCCCGCCGCCAGCGATCAGGTCGCGCGCCTTGTCCTTCAAGCCAAGATGCTGAATGCGGCTGTCGGCGTCGGAATGGAACCATTTATTGCTGCCGCCGACCTTGACCTTGAAGCCGCCGGACTTGCGGCGGTCGCGTTCCGTCTTGATTCTTTCCCACTTGTTCGCTTTATCTTCTGCCAGCTTTGCGGCGGGGTATGCAGCTACCAGATCATCAAGCGACGGCTGCGGGGCAGACAGCCCCCAAAATTCGATTACCGTTTTGTCCCCGTCGTTGTAAATCGAAAAGTCCTTTGGAAATTCAGCGCCAGGAAACAGATATTTAATTGACGTTGCGAGATTCATCTTATCCCCCTTATTGCCCAAGGTATTCGCATTGGGCATAGCAGTAGTTGCCGACATTTGTACCCGGCCCGTATGTTTGGGTCGCGCCAGAATAGTTATGGACGACGATTTCGAGATAATCACCGACGGCAAGGTCGAATATCGCGTCAAAAACCGCCGTCATGTTTGTCGCTTGCCCTGCCATTTCTGAGCCGCGCTTACAACTAGTTGCGACCCCGTTTTTACGAATTTCATGATAGAAGTTCCCCACCGGTACGTTCTCAAAAAGTCCAGCCCCTGAAATTCGATACTTTCCGGGGAATTTCGCGGAGAAACGTTGATTCGTTGTGTCCCAAAAACCCGGTGAATCGAATTCAACGGTGTCATATGTGACCTTCGTGCAAGCCGACGCGGGAAGGCTCAAATTGGCGCTACGCGACACGGCGGAAACGCGGGCGCGAACTGTTCCGCCTACGACGTACCACGCAGTCCAGCCATTGCTTGCAAGGGTCAAAACATCGCCGTTGCCAATCGACAATGAACTTGATCCAGCAGCAGACCATGACACGATGCCGTCGCTACCTGCCCGTTGAATGGTTACAAGACCTGTCCCAAAGCAAGCGAATTCAATCCGACTTCCAGCCGACACAGAATTTGCCAAAGGCAGCGTCCACGTTTGCGCTGATGGGTAATTAGTCGCAATGGTCGCCCCTACATGTGCCGCCGTTAGGGTCGTATTTCCGCCCAAAACGATGAAGTTTGAAGCCTGCATCCCCGCTGCTTTCAGGAATGCAGCATTGATGGCCTTTTGGCTGTTGTCGAACTGCGTGGGGGTCGGAACGGTCGGGCTGACAGAAAACGCAGGGGAAAGACCCAGCAGCGTCGAATTGATGAACGGCGCGCCGCTGACCGCGTTGATGTTTCCAGCCGTGATCTGAGTTTGCCCGTAGGCGACGGTCACAGAATAAATTCCGGTATATCCAGCATCCGGCGCTGGTGTGGTCTGCGTCCCGGTCGTCGCAGCTACGCCTGCCTTGACCGAAACCGCGCATACGCCCTTCCGGGTCGTGTAGTTTGTCGTCCCGGCGTTGTTCGGGCCGCTGTAGGCTTGCGACGGGTTGCTGGCGTTGTAGTAGGGCAGCACGACCGCATTGGCGTCGGTGTCCTGATAAGCGACCTGAACCAGATAGTTGATGCTATATCCGTTCGTCGCCGGGGCTGGGCAAGACAGCAGAACGCTGTCCAGCATGATGCCCTGCTTCAAGATGCTATGCGCCGTATCGGCGGCCAGCGAAGAATAGGCCGTCCCGTCGATGTTTTGCAGGCTGTAGATTTCGCCCGCAGCGACCTTGACGTTCAGCGACGCCGGGCTGTCCGGCGTGCATGCCAAGCCGTTCAGCATTGTTCCGGTTCCCATGATGGCAGCGGCCAGCTTCGCCAGCCCGATCATCGCGTTCTTGTTCGTATTGAGCAGGTCGGTTTCCAGCGGAATTGCGCCGGGATAGACGATTTGCCGATCCATGATTTCTCCAATGAAAAAAGGCCGCTTGCGGCGGCCTGTTGCGGTATTACAGCTGGAAGCGGTTAGCTGTTGATGCGCGTCCAGACGGTTGTCCCGGCTGGCTTGACGCTATCGACGGCGGCATAGATGTCGGCATCGGTTACGGCCCCTTGGATCATGTCCATCGACCCATATTCGGCGCGCGAAGCCTGCCCATAGCCGCCGGTCGAAATGCCGTAGCCAGCGACCAGCGGAATGCCTGAACCCGTCGGTCGGAAGGCGGTCACGAACCCTTGATAGGGCAGCAGCATCGACCCATATCCCCCGGCCATGCCGTAGGCCAGCCCCTGCGCCTGCCCATAGCCGCCGGTATCCGCCGGGCGCATCGGTTCAAAGATCAGAGGTGTCCGGCCTGTCAGGTCTTTCAGAACCTTGACGATGGCGTTTCGCGTCCCGCGTTCGCGGAACATGTTGATGATGATCCGCGCGCGGAAGCTGGCGTCGCTTTGGTTCGCGGCCCGCAGCAGGTTGCTGCCGAAGAAATCCGCAGCGATCATGTCCAGCCAGCCGTCCGTCGCCGTCAGGATGCGCGTTTGCAGCTTGGCGTAGGCCCAAAGCGAATAGATGAAGCTGGCCGCCCATGCCAGCCCCTGAACCAGCCCGTCAATGAACGTCGTGTCATCGCCGAACCATCGCGGGATCAGCGCCTTGATGCGCTGGAATAGGTCTTGTTGGTCGCCTGTTGCCATTTACGCCACCGTTACCGTTCCGGCCTTGATGACCTGCTGCGACGTTGCCGTCAAATCAGACGATCCGCCGTTTAGGGTAACGGCGGTGACATTGGTCACGCCCGGCGATGCGTCATAGGCGACTTGCGCCAGACGGGAATAGGTCAGGGTCTGGCCCAGCGTCAGCGCGTTGATGTAGTTCTGAATCGCCGTCTTGACTAGCAGCGCCGTCGCCGCATGGTCGTAGCCGCTGGCCGTCGTGATCGTCATCCCGACCGTCGCGGTAACGACGACCGGGGCAAAGACGCCGAAATTGACGGTAAAGGGCCGAACGGCGTCGATGGCATTGTTCGCCGACGACAGGAAAGTCGCGCCCGGCGCGCCGGTTCCGTCATCGATGACCGCGTAAAAATACCCGTTTTGCGTCGTCCCGTTGTAAAGCGTGTTTTCGACCAGAACCGAAACGACGCCCTGTTTCAGCGACGTGATCGCGTACAGGATCGCGGCCTTGGTCGCCTTGGACAAGCTGGCGACGTAGGCAATGAACCGCGTCCGCAGGGCTGCGTCGGTTTCCTTGTCGGCCCCGTTGGTAAAGGACGCCGCGTTGCTGACGGTATCGACGCCGGGAATCGGCTGGGTCAGGGTATTGATCTGCCCGATCTGCGCGTTCGCCGCTGCGCCGACGCTGGAAGCCTGAACCGGGATGCTGATACTGGCGACGCCTGCCGCCAGAACATAGCCGCCCAGCGCTGCGCTGTAGGCCGCATTCGACGTGTCCGACGTAACCGCGAACTGCTGGCTGCCGTCGGCTGTCTGGATGGTCGCCCCGACCGGGACGACCGCCTGCTGCGTTGCGGTAAAGCGCGCGAAGGTCACTTGGCCGCTGGCCGCGACGCCGGGCAGGCGGATCAGGCCGAAGTCGGCGACCCAGCTATCCAGATCGGAACCTCTGCTTGTCGCCGCGCGGGTCGTTGCCAGCAGTTGCAGGATTAAGCCTTGCAGCCAAAGAATAACCGCCGCGTTCGCTTCGACGACGGCCCGCAGGATGCTGCCGACGGTCAGATCGACAAGCCCGCGCGCCGCGCCCTGAATGGCCGTGACCTGATTGCGAACCAGCGTCGTGAAGTCTTTGGTAGTGATTGCCATGCTGTTACCTATTGACGTTGAAGCTCAAGACGGCGGGGGCTTTCGCAACCGCATCGACGTAGCGGATCGTGCAGGACACGCCGCCCTGAATCGGCTTGACGATGATTTCCGGTTCGGGCGTTCGGGCGACCGAATCTTCAAGCATAATCTGGCCCCGGATCAGCGCCCGGATTTTCGGAATATCAACCGTGTCGCCGACCTTTCGCGGCAGACCCGCCCCATATTCGGGATGGAAGATGTAGTCCGGCGGCAAAACCGAACCATCCGGCAAAACTTCGCGCGGATTGGTCAGCAGCCGCCGAAGGATGCGCTGCTGCCCGCGTTCGATGCCTGCTACCGGCTGCAAGTCGCCCGTCGCCGATGCGGCGATGTCGTCGCCGAAGTATTGATAGAGGTCGTGCATGTTCATACCGGCTTCCCTGTGTTGCTGCCCCCGGCCTGAACGCCAGAATGAACGTGGTTGATAAGCGACTTGCCGCCTGCGGTCACGTCATTGACGACCGTGACCGGGCCTTGCATCTGCATGTCGCCGCCGTTGCTGCCCTTGCCCTGCGTTACCGGGCCGTTCAGCGTGATGTTCCCGTTCAGCGTGATGTTCGGCGCGGTTTCGCTGATGTTCCCCGACACGTTGGTCGTCATGTTTCCGGCGACGGTCAGGTTTGCGTTTCCGCCGACGGTCGCGGTCAGGTCGGCGGCGGTATGCAGTTCGACGCTGCCGTCGTTCTTGAACTTGAGGAACGACCCGGATTTATGAACCAGCCAGAATTCGCCGCTTGGCACGTCCAGCGGGCGGTCGCTGTCGTTGTAGAAGCGCCCGCAGACGAACCCCGCTTCGATGTGGTCTTCCTGAAACTGAACTTCGACCAGATCGCCCGGCGTCGGCGGGGCAAACAGCCCCCAGCCGTTGCCGATCCAAGGGCTGACGACCGGCAGCCATCCGGTTTCTACGTCGTCCGGCTGCAAGCGAACCTTCGCGCAGTAGTTGGCATGGTCGTAGCTGCTGACGATGCCCAGCCGGACAGACGCCTTGCCGCTGCCAGCAAGCGCGGCCTGCGCCCGCATGGTGTTCATCAGTTGGCCCATCATGGCAGCACCACGCTTTCAGGGCTATGGTTCTTGGCGTTGATGGTCATGCTGTAGCCCTCGCTGATGCCCATCTGCCGGACGATGCTGTCCGGGTAGTAAATCTGATCGAACGCCGTCCCGGTTCCGACCATCTGGATGACATTCGTCAGCCGCAGGATGTTGTCGGCTGGCAGCGTCGCGGTCAGCTTGACTTCATGGGCCGTGATTTCTTTCAGCAGCGCTTGCGCGCGCTGCAATGCTTGTTCCGGCGTCAGGCCGGGGATCGTGTAGCTGTAGGTTTGCGCTTCGCCGATGGGCTGGGCTGCGCCTTTCAGGACGGTGTTCTTGTTGTGGGTCGCCTGCGCGGTCTTCGTGAAGCCCTTCTTGTTCTTGGCATTCCAAGACCGAACCTTGACGATTACGTCCTTCGCCAGCGTCAGGTTCCGCGCAAAGGTCAGCGTCTTGCCGTTGAAGATCGGGAAGCCCCGGTCATCGGTCGGCGCGTCCCATTTCAGGACATAGGGGTCATCGTCCGGCTGCGGCTTCGGAACGAAATGCAGTTCCTTGCCCTGAACGAAGACCATGAACTGTTCTTCATGGGCCAGCCAAGTCAGCAAGTCCCATTCGCTGCGCTGGTCATTCATCCGCGCATGGTCGATTTCGTAGTAGCGCCCGGCTTTCGTTTCCGTCTTGGTTACGACCGCCGTCAGTCCATGCCGCTGCGCAAGCTGTTCCGCGATCTGGCTGCTGGTCAGGTTCTGGAATTTTTCCGTCGTCTTGGCATCGATGAATTCCGATGTCAGATCGCGGCCAGAAACTTCGATCTGCGCCGATACCGGGTTGAAGGTCACGTCATCGACGCGGCCATAGATCAGGCTATCCAGTTCCGAAGCCGTGAAATTGTCGGCGTCAGCAGGGAACCCGGCCAGAATTTCGACGTAGATTTCCCGACGCGCGGCCCACCATGCGGCATCGCGTTCGGGCGGCATCATCGACAGCGCGAAGCAAACCCGGAAAGTATCGGCCTGATAAAAGGCGTTGTTATCGACTTCCCAATTTACCCAGCCCGGCAGGATTTCGCCATTGACCTTGACCAATCCGCGCGGCTGGCGCGCTGCCGCGACAGCGGGCAGATCGTTACGCATACATCACACCCCCTGAATCGTCCGCCGTCGGCGGGACTGTTACGGTTTGGACGCCCTGAACGACTGGATCGGTCAGGCCGTTCGCCTTGGCGATGGTCGTCCAGCGCGATGCGTCGTTGTAGGCATCGGCGGCCATCTGGTAGAGGTTCCCGCCTGCGACGGCGACCTGCCGCCCGGCGGTTACGATGCTGCCAAGGTTGCCGCCCATCCGCCCTAGAACCGATTGCAGGTTGTAAAGCTGCGGCAGTTGCGTCATCGCCGTAACCTGCCCGGTCAGCTTGGCCGCCTGCTGGGCGATAGGGTTGTTCGGCAAGATGCCGCCCAAGGTCGTCACGTTGCTGACGACGTTGCCGACCGATCCGATCAGGATTTGGACGCGCGCCTGAACCGCCGCCAGCGGGGCCAGAACCCCATTAATCGTGCTTTGCACAGCGTTGGCGAAGCTGGAAACGGTACTGATCGCGCTGTCCAATGTCCCAAGCAGGCCGGACAGCGGGCCGTCGCCGATCAGGTCGCCCAAGGCGTTCGCTTCAGCCATGTCGTCTGCGATCCATTCATCGACGCCAGTCGGGGCTATTTCCGTCGGCGGGTCATAAAGGTCTTCGACGACGATGCAGGAAATCGAATAGGGCAGCTTGTAGGACTTCTCGAAATCGCAGCGGAACGACTTGATGACGACCCGATAGGCCAGTTCCGACCAGAACAGCGTCAGTTCCTTCCCGGCGATCCGCAGGCCGTCCAGATAGCGGGCGCGTTCAAGGGCAGTTTCGCCAATGAACAGGCCAGACCATTCCAGCGGCCCGTCGATTCGCCCCATCGCATCGACGACGCGGACGCCGCCGACAAGTTCATGAACCGCCAGCGCCTGTTCGCCGCCGAACGTGATCTTTTCGGGAATCTCGTAGCGGGCGAATTCAAAGTCGCCAAGGGTCAAAACGGTATAGGGTTTCATCGTGCATAGCCCATTCCGACGGGCGGGGCCGCCATGCCGTAGTCAAACGATGCCGACCCGGAGAACGGCCTGCTTGCCGCCTTCGCCTGATGCTGGCTGACGGCTTCGGCGACCTTGCGCCCGTCCATGTTGATCTGAGTTGTTACCTGAACCGGCTGGTCGGCCTTTGGCGCGACGTAGGGGCTGCCGCCGGTCGGCTGGGCCGCTGCTGCGGGCTGGGCGACCGTCCCGCCGCTGCCCTTGCTGTCGCTGAACCAACTGCTAGGCAGGTAGGACTTGATCCATTCCCATTTCGCCCGCATCCAGTCCGCCAGCGCGCCGACGGCTGACTTGATGCTATCCCATGCGGCTTGCAGCTTGGGGCCGACGTAATCCCAATTCTTCCAAAGCAGGTAGGCAGCGGCGGCGATGGCCGTGATTACAAGCCCGATGGGGTTCATCAGCAAGGCGCGCCCAAGGAACAGCGCGCCGCGCGCCAGCAGACCGAAGCCCCTGCCGACGATGCCGATGAAGGACATGATCCCCGACCCGACGCGCGCCAGCATGCCGCTGATGACCGGTCCAAGGCCAAGGAACTTGATGATCCCGGCAGTCATCAAGACCTTGCCGATCAGGGTCAGGCCGATCCCGACCGCGCCAAGGCCCAAGGCAATCGCCGTCGTAGCCGTTCCATGCTTTTCCATCCATTGCGCGATGCTGTCCAGCCCGTCGGCGAACTTGAGCATGTACGGGATCAGGCGCGGCAGGACTTCGTAGCCAAGGCGCGCTTGGACGTTTTCCCATTGGGCATGAAGTGCCTGCTGGGCCAGTTGCGGGTTCGATTTCAGCAGCTTTTGATAGGTGTCATACCCGCTCAATCCGCTATCGACCAGCGCCCGGTCGCGTTCAAACTGCCCGGCTTTGCCGATCAGCGTGTTCATCATCCATTGCGCGTTCCGGTCGCCGAACATCCCCGACAGGACTTGTTCGCGGTTCAGGCCGGTTTTCTTGCCGTAGGCTTCAATCGCCGGGGCCAGTACCTTGTTCGCCCATTCGTAGGGATTGGCTTGGAACAGGGCGGAATCCTTGACCGCGCCCGGTTTTAGCTGCATCTGGCCGGTCGAATTGCGTACAACGTCGCCGGGGTTGATAAGCCCCATCGATTCCCAAAGCGGGATCGCGGACTTCTTCAACTTGCCGCCGATCAGCGCCTGATAGGTCGTCATCAGGGCCGTGCCAGCCGACTGCGCGCCGCCTTCCTTCGTCTTGACCTCCTGCATGAAGGTCGGCAGGTACTTATAGACGAATTCGTCGGACAGGCCGAAGGCCGAAGTCTTGGCCTGCTTCAAGGCCATATGGAAATCATTGACGTTCAGCGTCCCGCCCATCGCCATCAGGGTCTTCGCCATCATGTCGGCGTTCGACTGCATGCGTTCGGCAGACATCGTGCCGGGCGTCCGCAGTTCGATGGCCTTGACCATATCGAAGGCGACGCCATGCTGCTGCTTGCCGGTCAGGGCTTCCAAGATCGCCTTCGTCCGCTGAACCGTCGGCAGGATGCCGTAGGCTTCATGCATATGGTCTTTGCCGAAGACGCTGCGCAGTTCGCGGATCGCGGTCAGGTTTTCCGACACGCTGCTGGTGATGACCTCCTTGGACGTTTTCCAAGCCGCTGCGGCCGCTTCCGCGATTTCGCGCTGGGTCATTCCCGCCGCGTTCATCAAGGAAAGCTGACGGGTGTATTCCTTGCTGGCATCGACGGACTTTTCAAGGAAGCCCAGCATGCCGCTGCCGATCTTTTCCAGCCCGTAGCCGACGGCGACCAGCTTCAAGGCTTTCAGCTTGTCTTCCAGCTTGGCCGCAGCGCCATGCGCGGCCAGCAGATCGGTCGCAAGAAGGCGGATTCCTTGGCTGGCTAGGTTTGCTACACTGAGCTTTATCGCTACCGAGTAAGCAAAGGACATGATGATTCCCCGTCGCGCCCATGAATGGGCGGCAGATCGTTTTAGGTTTGTTTAGTACCCGCGCGAACGGCGGATATTTGCCGGGAAAAGCCCGGACTTCATCGACAAGCTGTTCAAATGGGGCTTGTTCGGCTGGCTGATGGCGATAATTTGGGGCGGCGCGCTGTTTTGGGCCGCCGTTATCGCCTTCGTCCGGCGTTGTTGCATAAATCAGCCGCGGTACGGTGACGTTTACGCGCAACGGTCCGGGGTGAAGCCCCTGTTAACAAT
>JAYFRU010000015.1:0-19886 GCA_040946965.1 Burkholderia sp.
TCACCTGCTGCTTGAATTCCCACGCATACGTGCGACGCACCGACCTGTTGGCATTCGACATGACGTGTTGTCCTCGTTCATTCAAAGGCACCCATCATCCGTCAGTTCAAATACCAATAGCGGACGGCCTAGCCGAGTCCCTTACCCTGCAGCGCCCGCAGCAAGCAAAAAGGACAGCCCAGGCTGTCCTTTTTTCATGCCCTGAACGGGCCGCGCGAGAACCTCGCCGGCTCAGCCCGCAGCCCGCGACTCCTCGTCGGCGGCCGGCTTGTTGCCGACGAAGATCCGCGCCGCCAGCAGGCCGATCTCGTAGAGCACCACCAGCGGCAAGGCCAGCATCAGCTGCGAGAACACGTCGGGCGGCGTGACCACGGCCGACACCACGAAGGCGCCGACGATCACGTAGAGCCGGATCTCCTTGAGCTTCTTGAGCGGCAGCACGCCCATGCGCACCAGCAGCACGACCACCACCGGCACCTCGAAGGTGACCCCGAACGCCACGAACATCCCGAGCACGAAGCTCACGTAGTTGTTGATGTCGGTGGTCATCTCCGCGCCCAGCGGGGCGTTGTAGTGCGCCATCACGCGAAAGATGGTCGGGAACACCACGAAGTAGGCGAAGGCCATGCCGCACAGGAACAGGAAGTAGCTGCTGCTCACCAGCGGCATCACCAGCCGCTTCTCGTGTTGGTAGAGGCCCGGGGCCACGAAGGCCCAGATCTGGTAGAGCACGATGGGCAGCGCGGTCACCAGCGCGACCAGCATCGTGACCTTCATCGGCACGAAGAACGATCCGGTCACGTCGGTGACGATCATCTTGCCGTCCTTGGGCAGGTTCTGCATCAGCGGCCGCGCTAGCAGCCTGAAGATGTCGGGCGCCCAATACACCAGCCCGACGAACACCACGAGCACGGCTGCGCCGGCTCGCACCAGGCGGGTACGCAGTTCGACGAGATGGGAGATGACGGTTTCTTCCCGGGCTTCTTCCGGGTTGTGCTGGGGGTCGCTCACACCGGCCCTCGATGGATGTGATGGGCGCGCGCGATCATCGTGCGCGATCAGAAGAAACGCGTGGGCCGGCGCAGGCTGGCCGGCTGGTGGCGCGCCACGCGCGCAGCCCCCGACTGCACGTGCGTGCGGCGCGTGGTGGCGCGCTTGTACCAGGTGGGCGTGGCGGTCTGCTTGACGCGCCAGTTGCGGCGCTTGGGCGTGAAGGTGGCGCTGATCGGACTGCCCTGCCAGGCGTGGGTGGAACTGTCGTAGGGATCGTAGGACGACCCGGCCCCGACCGGCACCGGCCCCGAGGAGGCGCCCGATTCACCCGAGACGGCCGAACTCCAGGCGTCGTTGAGTTCGGTTTCGTGCTGGCGCAGATTGGCGTGGATGGAGGTCTCGACATTGCGCGCCGCACTCTCGAAGTCGGTCTTCATGGTGCGCAGCGCATCGAGTTCGATCTCGCGCGACACCTCCGCCTTCACGTCGTTGATATAGCGCTGGGCGCGCCCGAGCAGCGCGCCGGCGGTACGGGCCACGCGCGGCAGGCGCTCGGGACCGAGCACCACCAGCGCGACGACGCCGATCAGCGCCATCTTGGAAAGACCGAGATCGAGCATCGCGGCGTCCTGTCAGCGCGAGGCGATCACGCCTTGTTCGAATCGGAGGAACGCGTCGCTTCCTTCGCGTCGACGTTCACCGAGCCCGTGCGCGGCAGTTGCTGCTGCGCGTCGGCCGGCGTTTCGTCCTCTTGCTTCATGCCGTCCTTGAAACCCTTGACCGCGCCGCCGAGGTCGCTGCCGAGATTGCGCAGCTTCTTGGTGCCAAACACCATCACGACGATCACCAAAACGATCAGCCAGTGCCAAATACTCAATCCGCCCATGCTGCCACTCTCCTCAACCTCGCCGCCGCAGCGGCGCTAACTGCCGGCGGCGCCGGCATCCGTAACGTTTTCCTTGCGCGGCGCGGCGCGGCGGCACGTGACGCATGCCGCCCACCTCGTTCAACCCATCCGCTTCCAAGGGCACGGCCCGGCAAGCAGGTGCGCGTGCAGGTGGTAGACCTCCTGCCCGCCGCCCGGGCCCGTGTTCAGCACGGTCCGGAATCCCGTTTCGCCACCCGTGTAGGCGCAGCCGAGCTGCTCGGCCAGGCGCGCGACGAGGACCAGCATTCTACCAAGCAGCGGCACGTCTTCCGCGCCCGCCGAGGACAGCGTCGGCAGGTGCCGGCGCGGGATCACCAGCACGTGCGTCTCGGCGGCCGGGTTGATGTCGCGGAACGCGACGAACTCCTCGTCTTCGTGCACCTTGCTGCTCGGGATCTCGCCCGAGGCGATCCTGCAGAACAGGCAGTTCGGATCGTGACTCATGATGCTCCCGGCACGCCGCCCGCCCTCAGAACCATGCCTGCGGATCGAGCGGCTTGTTGTCGTTCAGGTACAGCCAGCCCTTGATGATACGGTACAGCGTCCATACCCAGACCAGGCCCAGGATGAAAAATCCGACCCCCACAAAGATCAGCGCGAAGCCGATCAGGTAGAGGATCAACGCACGCCAGAAGGTGCGGATCTGCCACTCGAAATGCGCCTGGTAGCGCGTGCCGACCACGTCCGCGCGCTTCACGTAGTTTATGATGATCGCGACCAGCCCGGTGATGCCGCCCGTCAGCCAGTGGATCGCGTACAGGCCGTACAGCACGTGCGTCAGGGTGCGCAGCGACTGCTCGCGCTCGCTCGACAGGCCGCTGCCCGGATAACTGACCGGCACCGATGCGCCGCCGGGCTGGATCGAAGGTACGTCCACGATGCTACCTCCGTTTGATGACATGACTGGCGCAGGACGCGAATCCGCTCAACCGTCGCCGTCCTCGCGCTCGCGGCGCTTGCGCAGCGCCTTTTCCTCGAGGCCCGACAGGCCCTCGCGGCGTTCGAGCTCGGCCAGCACGTCGGCCGGGCTCAGCTCGTAATGCGACAGCATCACGAGGCAATGGAACCAGAGATCGGCCACTTCGCCGACCAGCGCCGTCGGCGCGCCGCTCTGGCGCACGTCCTTGGCGGCCAGCACCACCTCGGTGGCTTCCTCGCCGATCTTCTTGAGCACCGCGTCGTCGCCCTTGTGGAACAGGCGCGACACGTAGGACTGCTCGGGATCGCCGCCCTTGCGGCTGTCGATCACGGCCGCCAGGCGCAGCAGCGTGTCGTTGGTGGTCTGCGTCATTTGTAGATGTGCTCGGGATCTTTCAGCACCGGCTCGACCGCGACCCAGTCGCCGCCTTCCACAGTGCCCTCGAATTTCTGGAAAAAGCAGGAATGCCGGCCGGTATGGCAGGCGATGCCCGATACCTGCTCGATCTTCAGCAGCACGACGTCCTCGTCGCAGTCGAGCCGGACCTCGTGCACATGCTGCACATGCCCCGATTCCTCGCCCTTGAACCACAGGCGTCGACGCGAACGCGAATAGTAAACGGCCCGGCCGGTTTCGACAGTCTTGCTCAGGGCCTCGCGATTCATCCAGGCGAACATCAGCACGTCGTTGCTGCCGAGTTCCTGCGCGATCACCGGCACCAGGCCGTCGGCATCCCAGCGGACCTTGTCGAGCCAAGCTGGTTGCGGCGCGGCCTGGGATAGTTGCGTGGTCATCAGAGCCTCACCGGAATGCCGCAATCGGCCATGAAGCGCTTCGCCTCGCCGACCGTGTGTTCGCCGTAGTGGAAGATGCTGGCCGCCAGCACCGCGTCGGCGTGGCCGTCGACGATGCCGTCGGCCAGGTGCTGCAGCGAACCGACGCCGCCCGAGGCGATCACCGGCACCGGCACCGCGTCGGACACGCCGCGCGTGAGCGCGAGATCGAAGCCGGACTTGGTGCCGTCGCGGTCCATGCTGGTCAGCAGGATCTCGCCGGCGCCGAGTTCGGCCATCCTGCGGGCCCATTCGATCGCGTCGAGCCCGGTGCCCTTGCGGCCGCCGTGCGTGAAGACTTCCCAGCGCGGCGCCTCGCCCTCGCCCGACACGCGCTTGGCGTCGATCGCCACCACGATGCACTGCGAGCCGTACTTGCTGGCCGCGTCGGCCACCAGTTGCGGATTGGCGACCGCCGAGGAGTTCATGCTGACCTTGTCCGCACCGGCGTTCAGCAGGCACCGCACGTCCTCGACGGCGTGCACGCCGCCGCCTACCGTCAGCGGGATAAAGACCTGCGAGGCGACCGCCTCGATGATCGGCAGGATCAGGTCGCGCTGGTCGGAAGTGGCGGTGATGTCGAGGAAGGTCAGTTCGTCGGCGCCTTGATCGTCGTAGCGCCGCGCGATTTCGACGGGGTCGCCCGCGTCGCGCAGTTCGACGAAATTGACGCCCTTCACGACGCGCCCGGCGGTCACGTCGAGACAGGGGATGATGCGTTTAGCTAGAGCCATGATCTTGCACAAGTGCCGCAGGTAAGGCCGCCCGCGTCGGCGGGCGGCTCGGGCGAAGACGCGGGCGGTGATCCGCCGCGAGCGGATCAGGCGTCGTCGAGTTCGCCGTTCAGTTCGTCGGCGCGCCGTTGCGCGACCGAAAAGTCGAGATCGCCGGAGTAGATTGCGCGGCCGCAGATCACGCCCTCGACCCCCTCGCCCTCCACCTCGCAGAGTTGCTCGATGTCGTTGAGGTTCGACAGGCCGCCGCTGGCGATCACCGGAATGCCGACCGCCTGAGCGAGCGTGACGGTCGCCTCGATATTGATGCCCTGGAGCATGCCGTCGCGGCCGATGTCGGTATAGACGATCGATTCGACGCCGTAGTCCTCGAACTTCCGGGCCAGGTCGATCACCTCGTGGCCGGTCAGCTTGCTCCAGCCGTCGGTGGCGACCTTGCCGTCCTTCGCGTCGAGGCCGACGATGATCCTGCCGGCGAAGGCGGTGCAGGCATCCTGCAGGAAACCCGGATCCTTGACTGCGGCGGTGCCGATGATCACGTAGGACAGGCCCGCGTCGAGGTACCTCTCGATGGTCTCGAGGCTGCGGATACCGCCGCCCAGTTGCACCGGGATCTCGTCGCCGACCTCCGCGAGGATCGCCTCGATCGCCTCGAGGTTCTTCGGCTTGCCCGCAAACGCGCCGTTCAGGTCGACGAGATGGAGGCGCCGCGCGCCGAGGTCGACCCATTTGCGGGCCATCGCTGCGGGGTCCTCGGAGAAAATCGTCGCCTGGTCCATATCGCCCTGTTTGAGGCGCACACATTGACCGTCTTTAAGATCGATGGCCGGAATCAACAGCATAGCTATCGGAAGTCGTCTGGAAAAAGGAGGGGGACGCGCCACTGCCGGCCGAACCGGCACCGCGCCGTTTGCTAGTTTAGTACAAGTCTTTCAGGGTTTTGACGCGCAAGCCCCGCAGCACGGGCATTCGATGCCCATACGGCGTGGCGGCCGACGCTCAGGGCTTCCAGTGCACGAAATTGCGGTACAGCCGCAGCCCGACCTCGGCGCTTTTTTCCGGGTGAAATTGGGTCGCGAAGATATTGTCGCGCGCCACCGCCGACACGAAGGGCTCGCCGTAGGGCGTCTCGCCGGCAGCGTGGGCACGCTCGGCGGGCTCCACGTAGTAGCTGTGCACGAAGTAGAAGAAGGCTTCGTCGGGTACGCCGTCCCACAGCGGGTAGGCCTGGGTCTGGCGCACGCGGTTCCAGCCCATCTGCGGGACCTTGTAGCGCGAGCCGTCGTCCTGCACCCGGCCTTCCAGGTCGAAGCGCAGCACCTTGCCCGGCAGCAGGCCCAGGCCCGGCGTGTCGCCCTCGGCGCTCCAGTCGAACAGCATCTGCTCGCCCACGCACACGCCCAGCAGCGGCTTGCTGCGCGAGGCCTCGATCACCGCCTCCTGCAGCCCCGACTCGCCTAGGCAGCGCATGCAGTCGGGCATCGCGCCCTGGCCCGGCAGCACCACCCGGTCGGCCGCGCGAATCTGCTCGGGGCGGTCGACGATCGCCACCTCGGCTTCCGGCCCCGCCTTCCTCAGCGCCTGGGCCACCGAACGCAGGTTGCCCATCCCATAATCCACAATCGCAATCGAAGTTTTCATTTCAGTGCAGGCAGTAACGCCTTCAGTCCGTCGACGATGAACTCCACCGCCAGCGCCGACAACATCAATCCCATCAGCCGCGTCGCAATATTAATGCCGGTGCGGCCGATCCAGTGCGCGATCGGCTCGGCGAGCCGCATCGCGACGAAACAGAGGCCCGCGATCACCGCCCCGATCGCGATCAGGCCCAGCCGGTCGTACCAGTGGGCGGCATTGGCCGAATAGACGATCACCGTGCTGATCGAGCCGGGGCCGGTCAGCAGCGGGATCGCGAGCGGCACCACCGCGACGCTGTTCTTCGACTCGGCCTCGTCGCGCTCCTCGGGCGTGGAGCGCGCGTTGCCCATCTGCGCGTTCAGCATGTTGATCGCCATCAGCAGCATGATGATGCCGCCGCCCACCTCCAGCGAGCCGACCGAGATCCCGAAGAAACGGATGATCTGCTGGCCCAGCAGGGTGGTCACGACGATCACGAAGAACACCGAGACCGCCGCGATGCGCACCGTGCGGCGCCGCTCCTCGTCGCCCTGCGAAGCCGTCAAGCTCAGGAAGAACGGCACCGCGCCGAGCGGGTTGATCAGCGCGAGCAGCGATATGAACGATTTGAGCAGGTCCATTGGTCGGGCCGCATGGCGGGCAGGCACAAGGGCCGGCGGTGGCCGGCCAGCGGCCCCGCCGGGTGCGTTCGATGATCAGAGGCTGCCCTTGGTCGACGGGATCTGGCCGGCGGCGCGCTCGTCGAGCTCGACCGCCATGCGCAGCGCGCGGCCGAAGGCCTTGAACACGGTCTCGAGCTGATGGTGCGCATTGATGCCGCGCAGATTGTCGATATGCAGCGTGACGCCGGCATGGTTCACGAAGCTGCGGAAGAACTCGATCGACAGGTCCACGTCGAAGCTGCCGATCCGCGCGCGCGCGAACGGCACGTGGAATTCCAGGCCCGGACGGCCCGAGAAGTCGATCACCACGCGCGACAGCGCCTCGTCGAGCGGCACGTAGGAATGGCCGTAGCGGCGGATTCCCTTGCGCTCGCCGATCGCCTTGGCGACCGCCTGGCCGAGCGTTATGCCGACGTCCTCCACCGTGTGGTGGTCGTCGATATGGGTATCTCCATGCGCTTCGATGTCGAGATCGATGAGACCATGGCGCGCGATCTGGTCGAGCATATGGTCGAGGAACGGCACGCCGGTGGCCAGCTTCTGCTGGCCCGTGCCGTCGAGATTGATCTTCACACGGATCTGCGTTTCGCTGGTATTGCGAACGACTTCCGCCACACGCATGGTGATTCCTTGAAATGGCTGAGGTAAAAGGGGCGAGATGGTGCCGGCGCCAACCGAACGATGCCGGGCGCGCCGGCCCGGTTCAGTGCAGCACCCGTCGCAGCGCGGCGAGCAGCAGGTCGTTCTCGTCAGGAGAACCGACGGTCAAACGCACGCAATTCGCGAGCAATGGGTGCATTTTACTCACGTTTTTGATCAATACCCGTTCGGTCAATAACGACTCGAACAGCGCGCTCGCATCGGGCACGCGCACCAGCAGGAAATTGCCGGCGCTCGGGAACACCGTCGCGCCCGGCAGCGCGGCCAGCGCCTGCGCCAGCCGCCCGCGCTCGGCGCGCAGCTCGGCGGCCTGCGCATCGAGCACGTCGAGGTGGTCGAGCAGGTAATCGACGGCTGCCTGGGTCAGCACATTGACGTTGTAGGGCGGGCGCACCTTGTCGAATTCGGCCAGCCAGGCCGGCGCGCCGGCCAGATAACCGAGCCGGACCCCGGCCAGGCCCATCTTCGAGACCGTGCGCATCACCACCACGTTGTCGAATTCGGGCACGCGCGCGAGCCAGCTGCGCTCGGCGAAGGGCTGATAGGCCTCGTCGATCACCACCAGGCTGGTGCCGGCGGCCGCGATGATACGGCTCACGTCCTCGTCGGCATAGAGGGTGCCGGTGGGATTGTTCGGGTAGGCCAGATGGATCAGCGCCGGGCGGTGCTCGGCGATCGCCGCGAGCATCGCCTCGATATCGAGGGACATATCCTCGCGCAAGGGCACGCCGACGAAGTCGAGCCCCGCGAAGCGCGCATATTGCTCGACCATCACGAAGCCGGGCACCGGCATCAGCACGCTCGCGCCGGGCTTGGCGCAGGCGATGCAGAGGATGCTTATCAGTTCGTCCGAACCGTTGCCGAGCAGCACCTCGAGCTCGGCCGGGATCCCCATCGCCGCGCGCAGCGTGTCGATCAGCGCGAGCGGGCGCGGCGGCGGATAGCGGTTCAGCGCGACCTGCGCGAGCCGTTCGCCCAGCCCTGCGGCCAGTGGCGCCGGCAGCGGATACGGGTTCTCCATCGCGTCGAGCTTCACGAAGCCGGTCGCGTCGGGCACCGGGTAACCCGTCATCGCGAGCACGTCGGGACGGATGATGTCTTGAGGCGTCGTCATGGTGTGCACGGCGTGCTTGGCGCCGTTCCTTGCGGCGGCCGGTCGGGCCGGGCCGTCTGTCGGGGGTGCTGCGGGTCTCGTCGCGTGGGGTGGCACCTGGCGGCGCGAGCCGCCGCCAGGTGCGCCGCAGCCGCGCCGGCTGCACCGGCGCGGTCGTCGTTAGTGGTTGCCGTGGTGGCGCATCCGGTATTCGGCGCTGCGCGCGTGCGCCTGCAGGCCTTCGCCGTAGGCCAGCTCGGAGGCGATCTCGCCGAGCGTCTGCGCACCTTCGGCGCTGACCTCGATCAGGCTGGAGCGCTTGATGAAGTCGTAGACGCCCAGCGGCGAGGAGAAGCGGGCGGTGCGCGAGGTCGGCAGCACGTGGTTCGGGCCCGCGCAGTAGTCGCCGAGGCTCTCGCTGGTGTAGCGGCCGAGGAAGATCGCGCCGGCATGGCGGATCTGCTTGCCCCATTGCTGCGGCTCGAGCGCGGAAATCTCGAGGTGCTCGGGTGCGATGTCGTTGGCGATCCGGCAGGCCTCCGTCATGTCGCGCACCTTGATCAGGGCACCACGTCCTTCCAGCGAGGCGCGAATCACGGCCTCGCGCGGCATGCTCGACAGCCGCTCGTCGATCGCCCTCTCGACGCGCTCGATGAAGGCCGCATCGGGGCACAGCAGGATCGACTGCGCGAGCTCGTCGTGCTCGGCCTGCGAGAACAGGTCCATCGCCACCCAGTGCGGATCGGTGGTGCCGTCGCAGATCACCAGGATCTCGGAGGGCCCGGCGATCATGTCGATGCCGACCGTGCCGAACACGCGGCGCTTGGCCGAGGCCACGTAGGCATTGCCGGGGCCGCAGATCTTGTCGACCGCCGGCACGGTTTCGGTACCGTAGGCGAGCGCGGCCACCGCCTGCGCGCCGCCAATGGTGAACACGCGATCGACGCCGCCCAGGTAGGCCGCGGCCAACACCAGCTCGTTGCTCACGCCGTCGGGGGTGGGCACCACCATCACGATCTCGCCCACCCCGGCGACCCGCGCCGGAATGGCGTTCATCAGCACCGAGGAGGGATAAGCCGCCTTGCCGCCCGGCACGTAGAGGCCGACGCGATCGAGCGGCATGACCTTCTGGCCCAGCACCGTGCCATCCGATTCGGTGTATTGCCAGCTATGGCTGCCGCACTCGAGCTTCTGCTTCTCGTGGTAACCGCGCACGCGCGCGGCGGCCGCCTCCAGCGCCGCGCGGCGCTTGGGTTCGAGCCCTTCCAGTGGGGCTTCCAGCGCGTCGTGGCGCAGCTCCAGCGCGGCCACGCTCGCGGCCTGCAGGCGGTCGAAGCGGTTCGTGTAGTCGAGCACGGCCGCGTCGCCGCGCGCCTTGACGTCGGCCAGGATGGCCGCGACCGAGCGCTCGATCGCGTCGTCCTCGCTCGCCTCGAACGCGAGCGCCGCACGCAGGTCGGCCGCGAAACCTTCGCGGCTGGAATCGAGTTTGCGAATCTTGATAGACATGATGCTTCCGTTCCGGTGATGCGCCGGGTGCCTCGGGGCGGTCAGGCCCCGCCCTGCTTCGACGCGCGTTCGAATGCGTCGAGGATCGGCTTGAGCGCGGCGCGCTTCAACTTCAGCGCGGCCTGGTTCACGACGAGGCGCGAGGAAATCGGCATGACCTCCTCGACCTCGACCAGATGGTTCGCCTTGAGCGTATTGCCTGAGCTGACCAGGTCGACGATCGCGTCGGCCAGGCCGACCAGCGGCGCCAGCTCCATCGAGCCGTACAGCTTGATCAGGTCGACGTGCACGCCCTTGACGGCGAAGTGCTCGCGCGCGGTGGCCACGTACTTGGTGGCCACCCGCAGCCGCGCGCCCTGGCGCACCGCATTGGCATAGTCGAAGCCGGCCTGCACCGCCACCGACATCCGGCAGCGCGCGATGCCGAGGTCGATCGGCTGGTAGAGCCCGCCGCCGCCGTGCTCGATCAGCACGTCCTTGCCGGCCACGCCGAAATCGGCCGCGCCGTATTCGACATAGGTGGGCACGTCGGTGGCGCGCACGATGATCACACGCACGTTCGGATCGTTGGTCGGCAGGATCAGCTTGCGCGACGATTCCGGATCCTCGGCGACCTGGATGCCTGCAGCCGCCAGCAGCGGCACGGTCTCCTCGAAGATACGCCCTTTCGAGAGCGCGAGGGTCAGGGGTGCGGTCATGCGGGACTCCCGGTGAGGCGGCGCACGTCGGCGCCTACGGTGTTCAGCTTGGCTTCCATCCGATCATAGCCGCGATCGAGATGGTAAATACGGTCGATGACGGTCTCGCCGTCGGCGCACAGGCCCGCGATCACGAGGCTGGCCGAGGCACGCAGGTCGGTGGCCATCACTGCGGCGCCCGACAACCGCGTCACGCCAGTGACCAGCGCGGTATTGCCGTCCACCACGATGTCCGCGCCGAGCCGGTTGAGCTCCTGCACGTGCATGAAGCGGTTCTCGAAGATGGTCTCGACCACGTGCGCGTTGCCTGCGGCCACCGCGTTCAGCGTCATGAACTTCGCCTGCATGTCGGTCGGGAAGGCCGGGTATTCCGAGGTGCGAATCGCCACCGCGTCGGGCCGCCGGTCCATCCTCACGCGCAGCGTGTCGGCGTGCTCCTCGAGCACGGCGCCGGTCTCGCGCAGCTTGCCGAGCACCGCGTCGAGCAGGTTGGCCCGCATGCCGCGCAACGTGACGTCGCCGCCGGCCGCCGCCACCGCGCACAGGAAGGCGCCGACCTCGATGCGATCGGGCACCACCGCGTGGCTCGCGCCATGCAGGCGCTCGACGCCCTGGATCACCAGCCGATCGGTGCCGATCCCGTCGATCCTCGCGCCCATCTTCACCAGCAGGTTGGCCAGATCGGTCACCTCGGGCTCGCGCGCGGCGTTCTCGAGGATGGTCTCGCCCTCGGCCAGCACCGCAGCCATCAGCAGGTTCTCGGTACCGGTCACGGTGATCATGTCGGTAACGATGCGCGCTCCCTTCAGACGCGCGGCGCGTGCCTCGATGTAGCCGTGCTCGATGCTGATCTCGGCGCCCATCGCCTGCAGGCCCTTGATGTGCTGGTCGACCGGGCGCGCGTCGATCGCACAGCCGCCCGGCAGCGACACCTTGGCGTAGCCGAAGCGCGCCACCAGCGGGCCCAGCACCAGGATCGAGGCGCGCATGGTCTTGACCAGCTCGTAGGGCGCGACCGGCTCGCTCACGTTCGCCGCGTCGAGCACCACGCGCGCGCCGTCCACCTCGCTCGTCACGCCCATCCCGCCCAGCAGGGCCAGCATGGTGCGCACGTCCTGCAGGTCGGGCACGTTGTCGAGCCGCAGCGGCTCGGCGCTCAGGAGGCTGGCGCAGAGGATCGGCAGGGCCGCGTTCTTCGCGCCCGACACCTGGATCTCGCCGGCCAGGCGTCGCCCGCCCGTCAACACGAGCCGTTCCCCCTGCCCGTGCGAAACCCGGCCAGCGGCCGGGCTCGTCGCGACGTTCTGGACCGCGTCGCGTTCGTTTACTGAAACTTGCACGAAGTTCGTCCGTTCTTTATGCGTTCTGCCATTCGGCGGGCGTCAGCGTCTTCATGCTGAGCGCGTGGATTTCCTGCTTCATGCGGTCGCCGAGCGCCGCGTAGACCAGCTGATGGCGGTGGATCGGCCGCTTGCCCTCGAATTCGGCCGACACGATGGTCGCGAAAAAATGCTGGCCGTCGCCTTCGACTTCCAGATGCGTGCAGGCGAGGCCGCCCGCAATGTATTGCTTGACCTGTTCGGGAGTCGGCAACATGAAAAAGGCTCCAGTCGATATCAGTGACGCAGCTTGTAACCGGTGGTCAGGAGCCGCATCGCGACCAGCGCGAGCAGCACGAAGAAACCGGCGACGATCGCCAGGCTTCGCAGCGGATCGATGTCGGAGACACCGAAGAAGCCGTAGCGGAACCCGTCGATCATGTAGAAAACGGATTGAGGCGCGACACCTCTCGCCACACGGGCGGCAGCGAGTGGGTCGAATAGAACACGCCGGACAGGAAGGTCAGCGGCATGATCAGGAAGTTCTGGAAGGCGGCGAGCTGGTCGAACTTCTCGGCCCAGATCCCGGCGATCAGGCCGAGCGTGCCGAGGATGGCCGAGCCGAACAGCGCGAACAGCACGATGAACAGCGGCGCGGCGAAGCCTACCGGGATGAACCAGACGGTGACCACGAACACCCCCAGCCCGACCGCCAGCCCGCGCACCACGGCGGCCAGCACGTAGGCCGAGAAGATCTCGGCGTAGGACAGCGGCGGCAGCAGCATGAACACCAGGTTGCCGGTGATCTTCGACTGGATCAACGAGGAGGAACTGTTGGCGAAGGCGTTCTGCAGCACGCTCATCATCACCAGGCCCGGCACCAGGAAGCTCACGTATTCCACGCCGGGATAGACGTTGACGCGGCCCGACAGCGCGTGGTCGAAGATCGTCAGGTACAGCAGCGCGGTCACCACCGGCGCGAGCACGGTCTGGAACGACACCTTCCAGAACCGCAGGAGTTCCTTGTAGAACAGCGTGCGAAAACCGCTCATGCCAGACCCTCGATCACGTCTGCCCCGTTCATCACCTGGACGAACACGTCCTCGAGGTCGGCCTTGCGCACCTCGATCTCCTCGAATGCACAGCCCGCCGCGCGGCAGGCCGAGAGGATCGGCTCCACCTCGTCGTAGCCGCTCAGGCGCAGTAGGTGCTCGCGCGCGCCGGCCGGCGCCGGCTCGCTGGCCAGCGACCGCAGCTCGGCCGGCAGCTCGCCCTGCGACAGGCGCAGGTAGAGCTGCCGCCCGGCGAAGCGGCGTAGCAGCGCGTCGGTACGATCGAGCGCCACCACCTCGCCGCGTCGCAGCATCGCGATGCGATCGCAGAGCGACTCGGCTTCCTCGAGGTAGTGGGTGGTCAGTACGATGGTGTGGCCTTCGCGGTTCAGGCGCGAGATGAACTTCCAGAGCGTCTGGCGCAGTTCGACGTACACGCCCACGGTCGGCTCGTCGAGCACGATCACCGGCGGGCGGTGCACCAGCGCCTGCGCGACCAGCACGCGGCGCTTCATGCCGCCCGACAACGCGCGCATGCTGGCGTCGGCCTTCTCGGTCAGGTCGAGATTGGCCATCACCTCGTCGATCCAGTCGTCGTTGCGGCGCAGGCCGAAATAGCCGGACTGGATACGCAGCGTCTCGCGCACCGAGAAGAACGGATCGAACACCAGCTCCTGAGGCACCACCCCGAGCGAGCGCCGCGCGCCGCGGAAGTCGCCCACCACATCGTGCCCGCGCACCGAGATGCTGCCTTCGTCGGCGCGGGCAAGCCCGGCGAGGATGCTGATGAGCGTGGTCTTGCCGGCGCCGTTCGGCCCGAGCAGGCCGAAGAACTCGCCCTCCTCGACGGACAGGCTGACGCCCTTGAGCGCCTGAAGCGAGGCATAGCGCTTCTTGACGTTGCGGATTTCTATGGCTGACATGACTGAGCGCGGCACTTGAGCGCCGGGACGCCGAATTCTGGTCGTTAGAAGACGAATGGGGAAAATGGGGACGATTGGACGCCCCGCAAAACCGTTTGATTATAGGGCAAACCGGCGGGGCGGTCCGAGGCGGCAAACCCGCATCGGGTGGGGCGTCGCGCGCGCGAGGCGAGCGGGCCGACCCGGGTGGGATTCTCAGGCGAGCGTCAATGTCGCTCGGCGAGGAGGGTATCGATGCCGTAGGCGCGCGCCAGGCTGGCGAGCTTGTCGGGCAGGTTAAGGATGCCGAGCCGCGCGCCGCGCGCCTGGGCGGCGCGCTGCCAGGCGAGCAGCACCGCCAGCGCGGCCGAATCGAATTGCACGAGCGCCGCGCAGTCGACCGCGTTTGCGCCGGCGGCGATCCGGCCGAGCCCCTCGTCGAGCACGGCTTTCGCGCTCGCGTGGGTCAGCGTGGCGCCGGTCGCGAACTGGCTCACGATGCCTTGCCGCCGGCCAGTTGCTGGTTGCGCTCGGTCAGGAACTTGATCAGCCCGTCCACGCCGCTTTGCTGGATCTTCTCGTTGAACTGCTGCTGGTAGGTCTGGATCAGCCAGGCGCCGAGCACGTTCAGGTCATAGACGCGCCAGCCCTGCGGCGACTTGTACAGGCGGTAGTCGATCTGGGCCGGCTGACCGTTGGTCTGCGCCAGCGTGCGCACCACCACGTCGGTCGCGCCCGGATCGGCGCGGAACGGCGGGTACTGGATCTGCTGGTCCGGCTTGAGCTGGGCCAGCGCGCCGGCGTAGGTGCGGATCAGCAGTATCTTGAACTGATCGATCACCTGCTGCTGCTGGTCGGCTGTGGCGGTGCGCCAGTTGCGGCCCATCACGATCTGGGTGGTGCGGCGGAAATCGACGTAGGGCAGGATGTCGCGATTGACGATGTCGGTCACGCGGCCAATGTCGTTCGGCTTGATCGACTGCGTGCGCACTTCGTTGAGCACCTGCTCGGTGGCGGTCTTGATCAGCGCCTGCGGATTCGACTGGTCGACCTGCGCTTGGGCCGCGCTGCCGAACGAGAAGAAAGCGGCGGCGACGGGGATCAGAAACAGTTTTTTCATGGCTATTCCTGCAGAGTGAGTCGGTGCGTGATTTTGAACCGACGACGGGATGCAAGTTGCATCCGTCGCCGTCACAAACGTTTCCGGCTGTAACGAACCGGGGCCGGATTAGGGCAGCCGCAGGCTCGGCCAGTGCAGGCCGTTCGGCGAGGGCGGCACGACGTTCTGGGCCGGCACGTGGGTCGCGCTGGACGGATCGGGGGCGCCGGACGACGAAGCGGTATCCGCGCCCGCAGCCGAAGCCGCGACAGGCGCCGAGCCGTCCTCGGGCACGTCGTACTTCGGCAGCGCGTCGCCGCTGTAGTCGGGCACGCTGGCTACCGCCTTGCGGCCGCCGGGGCCGCCCGAGGCGGCGATCAGCGACTGGCGGCGCTGCAGATAGGCATTGCGCACGAACGAGTACTTGTCGATCGCCGCAGCGTCGAGCACGTCGCCGGCGCCGAGCAGGTTGGCGCGCGTATTGATCAGGTTCACGCCGAACAGGCTCCAGCTCAGCGCGTCCGAGTTCACGTAGGTGAGCGGATTGCCGGCGTAGTCGACCGCCAGGCCCGCCGTGTCGCGCACCGTGCTCGGCCCGAGGAAGGGCAGCACCACGTAGGGGCCGGAGGGCATGCCGTAGTGGCCCATGGTCAGGCCGAAGTCGGCGGTGTGCTTGGGCAGCTTGGCGACGGTCGCGACGTCGAACAGGCCGCCCACGCCGAACACCGTGTTGATCACCACGCGCATGATGTCGCCCACGCCGTCGGCGATGCGCAGCTGCACGAGGTTGTTGGCGGCGATGTAGACGTCGCCGATGTTCGAGAAGAAGTTCGTCACGCTGTCGCGCACCGGCTGCGGCACCGCCCACTGGTAGCCCTTGGCGACGGGTTTCAGCGCATAGGTGTCGACGGTGTCGTTGAACTTGTACATGGTCCGGTTGAAACCCTCGAACGGATCGCCCTTGGTGGGCGTCTGGACGGTGGCGCAGCCGCTCATCGCGGCGAGAGCCGCAGCGGCCAGGACCGTGTTCATGAGGCGCATGGTCTGCATGATGGTGTTCCCTCTTCTCTTTTCTCTTGTTTCGCCGTGGGGATGATGGCGCCGCCTAGTGCGCGCCGGCCCCCGATGCCGCAGCCGGTTTCGCACCGCCCGCATCCGCTGCCTTGCTGTACAGGAACTGCCCGATCAGATTCTCCAGCACGATCGCCGACTGCGTCATCGAGATCGTGTCGCCGGCCTTCAGCATCTCGGTGTCGCCGCCCGGGTCGAGCCCGATGTACTGCTCGCCGAGCAGGCCCGAGGTCAGGATCTTCGCGGAGGAATCCTTCGGAAACTGGTATTGCTTGTCCAGCTCGATGGTCACCACCGCCTGGTAGGTATTGGTGTCGAAGCCGATCGCGCCGACCCGGCCGACCACCACGCCGGCGCTCTTGACGGCCGCGCGCGGCTTGAGCCCGCCGATATTGTCGAACTTCATCTTGACGGGATAGGTCGGCTGGAACGACAGCGAGCTCATGTTGCCCACCTTCAGCGCGAGGAACAGCAGCGCCAGGAAACCCAGCACCACAAAGAGGCCGACCCAGAAGTCGAGAGCAGTCTTTTTCATCATCCTCTCTGTATTGGCCGACTAGCTGAACATCAGCGCGGTCAACAGGAAATCGAGGCCGAGTACGGCGAGCGAGGCGTACACGACGGTCTTGGTGGTCGCGCGCGACACGCCCTCGGGCGTCGGCTTCGCCTCGTAACCCTGGTAGAGCGCGGTGAAGGTGACGGCGAAGCCGAACACCACGCTCTTGAGCACGCCGTTGCCGACGTCGGACCAGACATCGACGCCGCCCTGCATCTGCGACCAGAACGCGCCCGGATCGACGCCGATCAGCACCACGCCGACCACGTAGCCGCCGAGCACGCCGACCGCGCAAAAGATCGCCGACAGCAGTGGCATGGTGATGATGCCGGCCCACATGCGCGGCGCGACCACCGTCTTGATTGGGTCCACCGCCATCATCTCGAGCGCGGTGAGCTGCTCGCCGGCCTTCATCAGGCCGATCTCGGCGGTCAGCGAGGTGCCGGCGCGCCCCGCGAACAGCAGCGCGGTGACCACCGGCCCGAGCTCGCGCACCAGCGAGAGCGCCACCAGCAGCCCGAGCGACTGCTCGGCGCCGTAGCGGTTCAGCGTGTAGTAGCCCTGCAGGCCCAGCACGAAGCCGACGAACAGCCCCGACACGGCGATGATCACGAAGGAATAATTGCCGAGGAAGTGGATCTGTTTCGTGACCAGGCGCGGGCGGCGCAGCAGCGCGAAGCACTCGAGCACCAGCCGCACGAACAGGCGCGAGGCATACCCCGTGCGTTCGATGCCGCCGACCACGTAACGACCGATTGCACTGATCATTGCCGCCCTCCGCCAAGGCCGAAGTCCGCGTCGAGCGGCGGGCTCATGTAGTGGAACCGGAACGGGCCGTCCGGCACGCCGTCGATGAACTGCCGCACGCTCGGCTCGGTCGAGGCGCGCAACTCGTCGGGCGTACCCTGGGCGAGCACGCCGCCGTTGCCGAGGAAGTAGACGTAATCGGCGATCGCGAACGATTCGGGCACGTCGTGGGTGACCAGGATCGAGGTCGCGCCGAGCGCCTGGTTCAGCGTGCGGATCAGGTTCGCGGTGATGCCCAGCGAGATCGGGTCGAGCCCGGCGAAGGGCTCGTCGTACATGATCAGCTGCGGATCGAGCGCGATCGCGCGCGCCAGCGCGATGCGCCGCGCCATGCCGCCCGACACCTCGGACGGCATCAGGTCGCGCGCGCCGCGCAGGCCAACCGCGTTGAGCTTCATCAGCACCAGGTCGCGGATCAGCGGCTCGGGCAGGTCGGTATGCTCGCGCAGCACGAAGGCGACATTGTCGAACACCGACATGTCGGTAAAGAGAGCGCCGAACTGGAACAACATGCCCATCTTGCGGCGCAGCGCATAGAGGCCTTCGCGCGACTGCGCGCCGACATCGGCGCCGTCGAACAGCACCTGGCCGCAGCTGGCCCGCACCAGGCCGCCGATGAGGCGCAGCACCGTCGTCTTGCCACAGCCGGACCCGCCCATCACCGCCACCACCTGACCGCGCCCGGAGCGCAGGTTCAGATTCGACAGGACGAGCCGGTCGCCGCCATAGCCGAAATCGACGTCGCGAAGTTCCAGCAGGAACTCGGAAGGAGAGCTCACGGAGCTGACAATCCTGTTACGCAGAACGCCGAATTATAGGGCCTGCCTTGAATTGCTGTCGCGGACGTGTGCGGCGCGGCAATTTCGGCATCGCGCCAATTGTTACATGATGTAACCACGCGACGGCCAGCGGGGCCGTTCAACAAGGGCCGGAGCAGGCCGCGAGGCATGCTGCGGCGCGGTACGACGCGCCTCGCGCCGGCCCGGGCGCTGGGCCGAGCTACCGCGCCCGGCGCCGCTCGATGCCGCACCATGAAACGCTGCGGCATGGAAATCGCGACAATCGGCGACGGCCGGCGACGCTGGCTCAAGGCGGCGCGCCGCCTCGGCTCAGGACTCGAAGCAGGCACCGAGCGCGGCGACGGCCGCGCTCGGATCGGCCGCCGCCGTCACCGCGCTGACCACGGCGCCGCTGCCCACGCCGGTGGCGATCACCGCCGGCAGCGTGGCGGCGGTGACGCCACCGATCGCGACCAGCGGCGCGCGCCGCCCGGCCAGCCGCGCGTAGCGGGCGATCCGCGCCAGCCCCTGGGGCGACGCGGCGACCGCCTTGGTGGTAGTGGCATAGACGGGGCCCAGCGCCAGGTAGCTGGGACGCAGGCGCAGCGCCACCAGCATCTCGTAATAGCCATGGCTCGACAGGCCCAGGCGCAGGCCGGCCGCCGCGATCGCGCCGAGATCGGCCGTCTGCAGGTCCTCCTGCCCGAGGTGGACGCCGTAGGCACCCGCCTCGATCGCGAGCCGCCAGTGATCGTTGATGAACACGCGCGCATCGGGATGGCCGCGCCCCGCCGCGACCGCGCGCGCCACCTGCTCGGCCAGTAGCTCGTCCGGCACGCCCTTCAGGCGCAGTTGCACGGTGCGCGCGCCGTAGTCGAGCACCCGCTCGACCCATTCGGCCGAAGGCACCACCGGATACAGGCCGAGCCGAGGCGGGCACGAAGCAAAGGCCGGCTCGGGCGCGGCCGGCGCGCCGGCGATCGAGGGAAAGCGGGCCGGATCGACCGGCCAGGGATCCCCGGCGACGGCCTCGTCGCCGTCGCGCCAGGCCAAGGCCAGCACCAGCGCGTCATGCGGCTCGAACCCGCAATCGAGGAAGGCGGCCAGCGCGGCGATCCAATCGTCGGCGAGCTGCGCGGCGGCCGTCAACGCATGGCGCGCCTCGCCGCTCACCAGGGTGGCTTGGCGCTCGTCGATCGCGATCAGGGCGCCGCCCGCCGCGATCACGCCGGCGGCGCGCGTGGCATCGGCTTCGGCATCGCCGGCCGTGACGACCAGCAGGTCGCCAGCGGCCGGATGTTCGGGCGCCGCGACACAGATTCGCATCGGCGCGGCGCACGCAGGCCAGTCGCCGAGCCGCGCGCGGATCCGCTCGGCGGCCGCCGCGAGTTCGTCGGCGGGCGGCCAGAACAGCTTGGCGAAATGCGCGGGGGTGGAGGCGCCACGACTCATTGCGCGCTCCCGTCCTGATGCCAGAACGGAACACCCATGAAATTCCCAATTCTCATTACAAATCAATGTGTTAGGTTTTTTTCGAAGGGCAATTTACTACCCAAGATCGACAATACGTGCCTAATGAAATCAAACACTTACAGAGGGGTTTTGGACGAATACACTTTGCCCTGGACTACTTG
>JAYFRU010000016.1:0-19609 GCA_040946965.1 Burkholderia sp.
GCCTCAGTGCGGCTGCGTGCCGGCGGTCATGCCGTTATGGCGCAGCAGCGCGTCGATCTCCGGCTCGCGGCCGCGGAAGGCCTTGAACGAGTCCATCGCCGGGCGGCTGCCGCCGACCTCGAGGATCTCGCGGCGATAGCGCGTGCCGGTGGCCGCGTCGAGCACCGTGCCGCTGGCCTTGGCCGCTTCCTCGAAGGCCGCGTAGGCGTCGGCCGACAGCACCTCGGCCCACTTGTAGCTGTAGTAGCCGGCCGCGTAGCCGCCCGCGAAGATGTGGCTGAAGGTGTTCGGCCAGCGCGAGAACGGCGCCTGCGGGATCACGTGGAAGCGCTCGTTGATCTCGCGCGCGAACTCCACCGCGTTGCTGGCGCCGGCCGGGTCGAAATCGACGTGCAGCAGCATGTCGTACATCGAGAACACGATCTGGCGCAGCGTGCCCAGCCCGCTCTGGAAATTCTTCGCGGCCAGCATCTTGTCGAACAGCGCGCGCGGCAGCGAGGCGCCGGTCTCGACGTGCGAGGACATCGAGGGCAGCACGTCCCATTCCCAGCAGAAGTTTTCCATGAACTGCGAGGGCAGTTCGACCGCATCCCATTCCACGCCGTTGATGCCCGACACGCCGAGCTCGTCGACGCGCGTGAGCATGTGGTGCAGGCCGTGGCCGAACTCGTGGAACAGCGTGATCACTTCGTCGTGCGTGAAGCAGGCCGGCTTGTCGCCGAGCGGCGCCGAGAAGTTGCAGGTCAGGTAGGCTACCGGCGTCTGCAGGCCGGCCGCGCGCCGGGCGCGGGAGCGTGCGTAGTCCATCCAGGCGCCGCCGCGCTTGCCCTCGCGTGCGTAGAGGTCGAGATAGAACTGCGCGACCAGGCTGCCGTCGGCATTCTCGACGCGGAAGAAGCGCACGTCGGGATGCCAGACCGGCGCCTCGTCGCGGCGGATCTTCACGCCGAACAGCGTCTCGGTGACGGTGAACAGGCCCTTCAACACGGCCGGTTCCGGGAAATACTGCTTGACCTCATTTTCCGAGAACGCGTAGCGCTGCTCGCGCAGCTTCTCGGCCGCGTAGGCGACGTCCCAGGGCGCCAGCTCGCTCATGCCGAGCGTGCCCGAGGCGAAGGCGCGCAGCTCGTCCCAGTCGCGCTCGGCGTGCGGACGCGCGCGCACCGCCAGGTCCTCCAGGAAGGCCGTGACCTGGGCCGGCGATTCGGCCATCTTCGGCGCCAGCGATACCTCGGCGAAGTTCGCGTAGCCGAGCATCACGGCTTCCTCGCGGCGCAGCGCGAGCGTCTCGGCCACCACCTTGGTGTTGTCCCATTCGGCCTTGCCGCCGCCGTACTGCGGGCCCAGTTCCGAGGCGCGCGTCACGTAGGCGCGGTACAGGGTCTCGCGCATCGCGCGGTGGTCGGCGTATTGCAGGACCGGAAAGTAGGAGGGGAAGTGCAGGGTGAACTTCCAGCCGGCCTTGTCCTCGCGCTGCGCGGCCTCGCGCGCGGCGGCGATCGCGTCGTCGGGCAGGCCGGCCAGCTGCTCCTCGGATTCGGCGTAATAGGCGTAGCCGTTGGTGGCGTCGAGCACGTGGTCCGAGAAGCTCTTCGAGAGCGCGGCCTGCTGTTCCTGCAGTTCGGCGAAGCGTGGCTTCTGCGCCTCGGGCAACTCGGCGCCGGACAGGCGGAAGTCGCGCAGCGAATTGTCGAGGATCTTGCGGCGCTCGGCGCTCAGCGTCGCGTATTCGGCGCCGGCGGCGATCGCCTTGTACTTCTCGTAGAGCGCGAGGTTCTGGCCCACGCTCGACCAGAACTCGGTCACGCGCGGCAGGTTCTCGCCATAGGTCGCGCGCAGCTCCGGCGTGTCGGCCACCGCGTTCAGGTAGCCGATGATGCCCCAGGCGCGGCCGAGCGGCTCGGTGACGCGCTCCACGGCTTCCACCACGTCGATCCAGGTGACGGGCGTGGCCGGGTCGGCGGCGCGCGCGACGGCGTCTTCGGCCTGTTCGAGCAGCGTGTCGAGGGCGGGCGTCACGTGTTCGGGACGGATCTCGCCGAAGCGGGGCAGGCCGGAGAAATCGAGAAGCGGGTTGGCATTGGCGCTGACGGACATGGTGCTCCCTGCGGGGTCGGAATTCGGTTCAACGGGCGCGGCAACGGGGCCGCAGCATGTCGACATTATTGGGGCGGTGTGGCCGGTTTCCAATCGGAAGTTTCTAAGGACGCGATTGGGGGCGCGACGGCACGGGCGGCGCAGCGGCGGGCGCGGGGCGATGGCGCGGCGGAAAAACGGGGTGGGAAGACGGCGCGGCGGGGATGGGAATCGGGGGAGGAGGAGCGCCCCGCCGGCGGGCGGCGGGGTGGGTGGGGCGGGCGGGGCCGCAGCAGCCGGCTGGAGCCGGTGCCGCTGGACCAGGCCCCCCGGGCTCAGGCCGTCGCGTCGGCTGCGCGTTCGGCGGCTTCGAGCGTGTTGATCAGCAGCATCGTGATCGTCATCGGGCCGACGCCGCCCGGCACCGGCGTGATGAAGCCGGCCGCCTCGCGCAGGCCGTCGAAATCGACGTCGCCGCAGAGCTTGCCTGCCTCGTTGCGATTCATGCCGACGTCGATCACCACCGCGCCGGGCTTGATCATCTCGGCGGTCAGCACGTTGCGCTTGCCGACTGCGGCCACTACCACGTCGGCCTGGCGCGTGTGGGCGGCCAGGTCACGGGTCTTGCTGTGGCAGATCGTGACCGTGGCACCCGCCTCGAGCAGCAGCATCGCCATCGGCTTGCCGACGATGTTCGAGCGGCCGATCACCACCGCGTTGGCGCCGGTCAGGTCGATGCCGTGCGCCTCGAACATCTTCATCACGCCATAGGGCGTGCAGGGGCGGAACAGCGGCTTGCCCGTCATCAGGGCGCCGGCGTTGGCGACGTGGAAGCCGTCCACGTCCTTCTCGGGCGCGATCGCCTCGATCACCTTGTGGCTGTCGATATGGCCCGGCAGCGGCAGCTGCACCAGGATGCCGTGGATCTGCGGGTCACGGTTCAGCGCGTCGATGTGGGCCAGCAGGTCGGCTTCCGACAGCGTCGCCGGGTAGACGTCCTTCTTCGAGTAGAAGCCGTTGTCCTCGCAGGCCTTGATCTTGTTGCGGACATAGACTTCGCTGGCCGGGTTGTCGCCGACCAGCACGACCGCGAGACCGGGGCGATGGCCGCGCGCGCTCAGCGCGGCGGCGCGTTCGGTCGCTTGTGCGCGCAGGGTCTCCGAAAGGGCGTTGCCGTCGATCAGGGTGGCTGTCATGGTGGGATTCGATCCGAATAGGGAAAAGCCGGCGCGGCGGCCCGGCGGGGGCGCCGCTGCAAAATACGGAATTATACCCATCGCCTGCCGGGACCCGACATCGACCCGGCGACGGTGCGACATGAGGCGCACGGCGCAACGGGCGCAACGGAGGTCGTCGTGGGTTGGCGGCGGCCGCACCGAGGCAGGCGGGCCGGCCGCGCGAGCGCCGAATGCAAGGCTGCGGCATTGCCGCAGCGAGCAGGGTCGCGACGCGGATGCCGCAGTGGTCGATCGGCCGGCAGGTAGGGACGACTGCTCGGCAAGCGGTGGCGCCGCGCCGCGCGAACTCGCGGATCACGCGAGCGCGCCAGCCGCGCCGACCCGGCGGCCGGGGCGCGACGGCAGCGCCAGCCGCGCTCAAGCCTGCTTCTTGGACAGCGCGAGACGCAGCAGGTCCGCGACCGTGTTGACGTTGAGCTTTTCCATGATGTTTGCACGATGTGCCTCGACCGTCTTGATGCTGATGCCGAGATCGTCGGCGATCTGCTTGTTCAGGCGCCCGGCGATGATGCGCTCCAGCACCTGCTGCTCGCGCGCGGTCAGCTTGGACAGGCGCTCGCTGGCGGCGCGCTGTTCCTGGACGCTCTTGCTCTCGTTGCGGGCCTTGTCGAGCATGCGCTCGACCAGCTTGCGCAGCTCGGCCTCGTCGAAGGGCTTCTCGATGAAGTCCATCGCGCCCTTCTTCATGGTCGAGACCGCCATCGGCACGTCGCCGTGGCCCGTCACGAAGATGATCGGCAGCGCGGCATTGTCGGCGATCAGGCGTTCCTGCAACTCCAGGCCGCTCATGCCCGACATCCGCACGTCGAGGATCAGGCAGGCGATCTGGCCGGCCTGCTGGGCCGGTTGATAGCCGTCGAGAAACTGCTCGGCGCTCGAGAAGCATTGTACGTGATAGCCGTTCGCCTCCAGCAGCCAGCGCAGCGAATCGCGCACGGCCTCGTCATCGTCGACGACAAAGACGGTTTCCTGAGGGGTGGTGACAGGGCTATTCATATCTCTCCCGTAACAGTATGTGATGCCACGCCGCTGCGGCCGTGGTCCTCGGGTGCCCCGATGGGCAGGCTGCAATGGAACGTCGCGCCGGAAACGCGGCCGTCCGCCTCGATACTGTTGACGACCCAGAGCCGACCGCGGTGCGACTCGATGATCGAACGGCAGATGTTGAGCCCCATGCCCATGCCGTCGGACTTGGTGCTGTAGAACGGTTCGAACAGGCGCTCGGCGGAGGCTTCGTCCACGCCGGTGCCCTGGTCGATCACGCGGATGTCGACGAAGCCGGCCTCGATGTCGGCCACCACGCGGATCAGGCCGTCCGCATTCGGATCCTTGACCTCGCCCATCGCCTCGGCCGCGTTCTTCATCAGGTTCATTAGTACCTGCTCGATCAGCACGGGGTCGACATAAATGATAGGCATTCTCGCGCGAATTTCCGTGACGATCCGGATTCGCCGTTTGCGCGCCTCGATCTCGGCCAGGCCCACCGCGTCGGCCACGATGTCGGCCACGCGTGCGGCCTGGCGCTTGGGTTCGCTGCGCTTCACGAATTCGCGGATGCGCTTGACGATCATGCCGGCACGCAGCGCCTGCTGGGCGGTCTTCTCGAGCGCCGGCAGGAGGGTCTCGGCGGTGCCGCGGCCGCTCTTGACCAGCGCCACGGTGCCCGAGCAGTAGTTGTTGATCGCCGCCAGCGGTTGGTTCAGCTCGTGCGCGATCGACGAGGCCATCTCGCCCATCGTCATCAGCCGGCTGGTGAACTGCAGCTTCTCTTCCTGCTGGTGGGCCAGTTCCTGGGCCTTCTTGCGGGTGGTGATGTCGGTGGCGATCTGCATCTGCGCGAGATGGCCGTCCACCCACTGGATGTATTGGCGGCGCACCTCGAACCACTTCTGGATGCTCTCGACGTAGACTTCCTGCGCGTCGGCCGTGCTCTCGGTCAGCGCGGTGGCCGGCAGGCCGGCGAACGCGTCGACCAGGTCGATCGAGTCGGAGGAGGCCTGGGTGCTGTCGAAGCCGCCGCCCGACAATTCCAGGTGGCCGTCGGGGCGGATCCCGAACAGGTGGCGGTAGTAGCGGTTGGCGAACAGCAGCTCGGCCTCGTCGGCGGCCAGCACCGAGACCGCAGCGTCCAGGCTCTCCAGCACGGTGGTGAAGCGCTCGTGGGCGGCTGCCAGTTCCTCGCGTGCGCGCTTGGGTTCGGTGATGTCAGTCATCGACGACATCCAGCCGGTCTGGCGGCCCGAGCTGTCGATCAGCGGCGAGACGTAGAGCCGCGCATGGAACATCGAGGCGTCCTTGCGGCGCACCCGCAACTCGAAGCCGGAAGAGGGCGCCTTGCCGCGCAGCGTCATGTCGAGCTGGCGCTGCATCTCGGGATAGGCGTCGCGCGGCCAGTAGGGGAAGGGCACGGTCTTGCCGACCAGGTCGGCCTCGTCCCAGCCGGTCATGCGGCAGAAGGCCGGGTTCACGTGGGTGATGCGGCCGTGCATGTCCAGCACGCGCATGCCGATCAGCACCGAATTCTCCATCGCGCGCCGGAAGAAGGCTTCCGCGTACAGCGCCTGCTGCGCCTCGAAGCGCTGGCGGGTGTGCTTCCAGAGGCTCCACAGGCTCCAGAGCACGAAACAGGACAGGCCCGTGACCAGCCAGACGAGCGTGTTGTTCGTCTGGTTCGTCATCTGCGGGTAGGCGTAGACGCGAACCGTCAGGCCCTGGCCGGGCGGGTCCAGCGGCAGGTCGTAATGAGCGTCGCGCGGCAGGCGCGGGCGCGAGGAGGGGGAGGCCAGCTCGCGGTTGTTGACGTCGGTGATCGAGATCTTGTATTTGGCCGACAGCTCGGGCGGGATGTCGTGCTTGAGGATGCCCTCGACCGAGAACACCGCAGCGATCGAACCCAGGTATTCGCGGTCGCGCATCACCGGGGTCTGCAGCGTCACGAAGCCGTTGCCGAAATCGTCGTAGGCTATCGCCGCGTAGGCTTGGCGGCGCGTTTCCTTGGCGTCCGACCAGGCGCCGCGCACGATCTCGGCCAGCTGGGCGTCGTTCGGCTTGGCCAGGCGCTGGCCCAGCGCCGGGATCTGCATGTCGGGCCAGCGCGCGGCGCCGGGCGCGACATACCAGTTCAGGTAGAGGATCTCGGGATGCGCCTGCATCACGTCGCCGACGCCGGACTGGAAGCCGTGCTCGTCGACGCGGCCCAGCGCGATGTCGCGCGCGAAGGCCTGCAGCTGCTCCTGGGCGCTCGTCATCGACAGGCGGATCTGCTGCTGGGCCCAGGCGACGTTGCGGTAGAGGGTGTCTTCCTGCTGCTGTTCGCGGAGGTTGAGGCTCCAGAGGATCAGGCCCATTACCACCAGGAACACCAGGATCGACCGCAGCGGCGCCAACAGATAGGAATTGGACCACCACGGGCCGTGGTGCCAACGGGACGGCTGCGATTCGGCCGGGGCACCGGACGCTCGCGCCGAGCGAGCGAATTGCCGATCGGTCAACATGCACGCATTGTAGCGCAGGGCCATGCGGACAAAACGGCGTCGCGCATTATTGAACCGAAAGCGAAATTTGTCGCGGATGGGCCAAGACGGAAGGGTGCAGCGCAGCAAAATCTCGTATTATGAGAAACAATCTCACAACTCGAAAATTTTGTTGCGCCCGCCCGCCGAGGGTCTTTACAATCCGCCGGAGCTTGCCGCAGCCGGCCGGAATCACGTCGTCTGCACACAGCGCGATCCTCACACTCAGGACCCAGGAGACGAGTATGTCCGCTGTACCGAACGAAGTGATGAAGTATGTGGCCGCCGAGCACGACGAAGATGCCCAGGAAACCGTCGAATGGCTCGAAGCCCTGGACGGCGTGATCTCGTCCGTCGGTCCTGGCCGTGCGCACTACCTCATCGAGAAGCAGATCGAGTTCGCCCGCATGAACGGCGAACATCTGCCGTTCTCCGCGAATACCCCCTACATCAACACCATCCCGCTCGGCCAGCAGGCCAAGAACCCGGGCGACCAGGATCTCGAGCACCGCATCCGTTCGTACACGCGCTGGAACGCGCTGGCGATGGTGCTGCGCGCCGGTAAGGACACCAACGTGGGCGGCCACATCGCCTCGTTCGCCTCGGCCGCGACGCTCTATGACGTCGGCTACAACCACTTCTGGCATGCACCGTCCGCCGAACACGGCGGCGACCTGGTGTTCGTGCAGGGCCATTCCTCGCCGGGCGTCTACTCGCGCGCCTTCCTCCTTGGCCGCCTCTCGGAGGACCAGCTCGACAACTTCCGCCAGGAAGTCGGCGGCAACGGCATCTCCTCGTACCCGCACCCCTGGCTGATGCCGGATTTCTGGCAGTTCCCGACCGTCTCGATGGGCCTGGGCCCGATTATGGCGATCTACCATGCTCGCTTCATGAAGTACCTGGAAGCGCGCGACATCGCCAAGACCCAGGGCCGCAAGGTCTGGGCCTTCCTCGGCGACGGCGAGACCGACGAGCCGGAATCGCTGGGCGCGATCGGCATGGCCAGCCGCGAGCGGCTGGACAACCTGGTGTTCGTGATCAACTGCAACCTGCAGCGCCTGGACGGCCCGGTGCGCGGCAACGGCAAGATCATCCAGGAACTGGAATCGGAATTCCGCGGTGCCGGCTGGAACGTCATCAAGGTGATCTGGGGCAGCCGCTGGGATGCGCTGTTCGCGCGCGACAAGAGCGGTGCCCTGATGCGCCGCATGATGGACGTGGTCGACGGCGAGTACCAGACCTACAAGTCGGAATCGGGCGCCTACGTGCGCGAGCACTTTTTCAATACGCAGGAACTGAAGGCGCTGGTCGCCGACTGGTCCGACGACGACATCTGGAACCTGAACCGCGGCGGCCACGACCCGCACAAGATCTACGCGGCGTTCCATGAAGCGAGCAACTCGAAGGGCTCGCCGACCGTGATCCTGGCCAAGACCATCAAGGGTTACGGCATGGGCGAGGCCGGCCAGGCCATGAACATCACGCACCAGCAGAAGAAGCTGCCGGTCGAACAACTGAAGCGCTTCCGCGACCAGTTCCGCCTGCCGATCTCGGACGACGTGATCGGCGACGTGCCTTACCTGAAGTTCGAGGAAGGTTCGAAGGAACTCGAGTACATGCGCCAGCATCGCCAGGCGCTCGGCGGCTACCTGCCGCAGCGTCGCCAGAAGGCGGAATCGCTGCCGGTGCCGGCGCTCGACGCTTTCGAGCCGCTGCTCAAGGGCACCGGCGAAGGCCGCGAGATCTCGACCACCATGTCCTTCGTGCGGATCCTGAATATCCTGCTCAAGGACAAGGCGCTGGGCAAGCGCGTGGTGCCGATCGTGCCGGACGAGTCGCGTACCTTCGGCATGGAAGGCCTGTTCCGCCAGATCGGCATCTGGAACCAGCAGGGCCAGAAGTACGTGCCGGAAGACTCCGACCAGCTGATGTTCTACAAGGAATCGGAAACCGGCCAGATCCTGCAGGAAGGCATCAACGAAGCGGGCGGCATGTGCGACTGGATCGCGGCGGCGACGTCGTACTCGACGCACAACGAGATCATGGTGCCGTTCTACATCTTCTATTCGATGTTCGGCTTCCAGCGTATCGGCGACCTGGCCTGGGCCGCCGGCGACATGCGTTCGCGCGGCTTCCTGCTGGGCGGCACGGCCGGCCGGACCACGCTGAACGGCGAAGGCCTGCAGCACGAGGACGGCCATTCGCTGCTGTGGGCGGCCTCGGTGCCGAACTGCGTCAGCTATGACCCGACCTTCGGTTATGAGCTCGCGGTGATCATCCAGAACGGCCTGCAGCGCATGGTGGCCGACCAGGAAGACGTGTACTACTACATCACGGTGATGAACGAGAACTACGAGCACCCGGCGATCCCGCAGGGCGAGCACGTTGCGGCCGACATCATCAAGGGCATGTACGCGTTCAAGAAGGCTGAGGCCGACCAGAAGGCACCGCGCGTGCAACTGCTGGGCGCGGGCACGATCTTCAACGAAGTGATCGCCGCCGCCGAGCTGCTGAAGAACGACTGGGGCGTCGCCGCCGACCTCTGGAGCGTGCCGAGCTTCACCGAACTGGCGCGCGAATGCCACGACGTCGAGCGCTGGAACCTGCTGAACCCGACCGAGGAGCGCCGTCTGTCGCATGTCCAGAAGCTGCTGAAGGACACGCAAGGCCCGGTGATCGCATCGACCGACTACGTGCGCGCGCTGGTCGACCAGATCCGCAGCCAGATCGATCGTCGCTTCGTGGTGCTGGGCACCGACGGCTACGGCCGTTCGGACACCCGCAAGGCGCTGCGCCACTTCTTCGAAGTGGACCGCTACTGGGTGACCGTCGCCGCGCTGAACGCGCTGGCCGACGAAGGCACGATCGACCGCAAGGTCGTGGCCGAGGCGATCAAGAAGTACGACCTCGATCCGTCCAAGCCCAATCCGATGACGGTTTAACGCAAACGTGTGCCATGTCATGTCGCGCACGCCGGTGACGGCGCGCGTGACCCAGGAGACAGATACAGATGAGTCAAGTGATCGAAGTGAAAGTGCCGGACATCGGCGATTTCAAGGAAATTCCCGTCATCGAGGTGCTGGTGAAGGCGGGCGATACGGTGGAGAAGGAGCAGTCGCTCGTCACGCTGGAATCGGACAAGGCCACCATGGACGTGCCGAGCTCGGAAGCCGGCGTGGTCAAGGAAGTGAAGGTCAAGGTGGGCGACAACGTGTCGGAAGGCACGCTGATTGTGATCCTCGAGGGCGGCGCGGGCGAGGCCAAGGCCGAAGCGCCGAAGGCCGAAGCCCCGGCGGCGGCGCCCGCCGCTGCACCGGCTGCGGCTGCGGGCGGCACGGTCGAGGTGAAGGTGCCGGATATCGGCGACTTCAAGGACATTCCGGTCATCGAGATCGGCGTGAAGGTCGGCGACAAGGTCGAGAAGGAACAGTCGCTGGTGACGCTGGAATCGGACAAGGCCACCATGGATGTGCCGAGCCCGGCCGCCGGCGTGGTCAAGGAAATCAAGGTCAAGATCGGCGACAACGTCTCGGAAGGCACGCTGATCGTCCTGCTGGAGAGCGGCGAGGGCGCCGCGTCGGCCGCGGCGGCGCCGAAGGCCGAGGCAGCGAAGGCGGAAGCGCCCAAGGCCGCGCCGACCCAGGCCGAAGCGAAGCCGGCACCGGTCGCTCAGGCTGCGGCAGCGGCACCTGCGGCGGGCGGCCGTGCCAGCCACGCCTCGCCGTCGGTGCGCAAGTTCGCGCGCGAGCTCGGCGTGGACGTCGGCGGCGTGACGGGCAGCGGCCCGAAGGGCCGTATCACCAAGGAAGACATCACCGCCTTCGTGAAGGGCGTGATGTCGGGCCAGCGCGCGGCGCCGGCGGCGGCTGCCGTACCGGCTGCGGCTGGCGGCGGCGAGTTGAACCTGCTGCCGTGGCCGAAGATCGACTTCACCAAGTTCGGTCCGATCGAAGCCCAGCCGCTGTCGCGCATCAAGAAGATCTCGGGCGCGAACCTGCATCGCAACTGGGTGATGATCCCGCACGTCACGAACAACGACGAGGCCGACATCACCGAGCTCGAGGCGCTGCGCGTCCAGCTCAACAAGGAAAACGAGAAGTCGGGCGTCAAGTTCACGATGCTGGCCTTCGTGACCAAGGCCGTGGTCGCGGCGCTGAAGAAGTTCCCGACCTTCAACGCGAGCCTGGACGGCGACAACCTGATCCTCAAGCAGTACTACCACATCGGTTTCGCCGCCGACACGCCGAACGGCTTGGTCGTGCCGGTGATCCGCGATGCGGACAAGAAGGGCCTGGCCGACATCGCCAAGGAAATGGCCGATCTGTCGAAGGCGGCGCGCGACGGCAAGCTCAAGCCCGACCAGATGCAGGGCGGCTGCTTCTCGATCTCCTCGCTGGGCGGTATCGGCGGCACGCATTTCACGCCGATCGTCAACGCCCCGGAAGTCGCGATCCTGGGCCTGTCGCGCGGCGCGATGAAGCCGGTGTGGGACGGCAAGCAGTTCGTGCCGCGCCTGGCGCTGCCGATGTCGCTGTCGTACGACCACCGTGTGATCGACGGCGCGGCGGCGGCGCGCTTCAATGCATATCTGGCGCAGATCCTCGGCGACTTCCGCCGCGTGATTCTCTGATGCCTGACGGCATCCCGGTGCCGGTCCTGCGTGGCGCGCCCGGCACGGCGCGCGCGAAGTCCGCCTTGCCGGCGGCACCTCGCGTGCGATTGGGGGGGATGCGTGGTTCGATCGGCGGTCGCCCAAACAAGTAGGGGACAGTTCATGAGTCTCATCGAAGTCAAAGTGCCGGATATCGGCGATTTCAAGGAAATTCCCGTCATCGAGGTGCGGGTGAAGGCGGGCGACACGGTCGAGAAGGAGCAGTCGCTCGTCACGCTCGAGTCGGACAAGGCCACCATGGACGTACCGAGCTCGGAAGCCGGCGTGGTCAAGGAAGTGAAGGTCAAGGTGGGCGACAACGTGTCGGAAGGCACGCTGATCGTGGTGCTGGAAGGCAGTGCCGAAGCCGCGAAGCCGGCCGCCGAGAAGGCGCCGGAAGCTCCGGCTGCTAAGCCCGCCGAGAAGCCGGCCGCAAAAGCCGGCTCGGCCGTGCCGGCCGCCGCGCCGCAGGCCGGCAGCTATTCGGGCAGCGCCGATATCGAATGCGACATGCTGGTGCTCGGCTCGGGCCCCGGCGGGTATTCGGCCGCGTTCCGCGCTGCCGATCTCGGCATGAAGACGGTGCTGGTCGAGCGTTATTCGGTGCTCGGCGGCGTGTGCCTGAACGTCGGCTGCATCCCGTCGAAGGCCCTGCTGCATACGGCGCTGGTGCTCGACGAGGCGGCCGCGCTGTCGCATCACGGCATTTCCTTCGGCAAGCCCGAGATCGATCTCGACAAGCTGCGCGACTTCAAGTCGGGCGTGGTCAAGCAACTGACCACGGGCCTGGCCGGCATGGCCAAGGCGCGCAAGGTCGAGGTGGTGACCGGCGTCGGCAGCTTCGTCGGCCCGTATCACCTGGAAGTGCAGGTCGAGGGCGGCAAGAAGGTCGTCAAGTTCAAGCAGGCCATCATCGCGGCCGGCTCGCAGGCCGTGAAGCTGCCGTTCATGCCGGACGATCCGCGCGTGATCGACTCGACCGGCGCGCTGGAGCTGCGCCAGTTGCCCAAGCGCATGCTGGTGATCGGCGGCGGCATCATCGGCCTCGAGATGGCGACCGTCTACTCGTCGCTCGGCGCCGAGATCGACGTGGTCGAAATGATGAACGGCCTGATGATGGGCGCGGACCGCGATCTGGTGAAGGTCTGGGAAAAGCACAATGCCAAGCGCTTCGGCAATGTGATGCTCAAGACCAAGACGGTGGGTGCCGAGGCGAAGGAAGACGGCATCTACGTGAAGTTCGAGGGCGAGAAGGCCCCGGCGGGCGCGCAGCGCTACGACCTGGTGCTGGTGGCGGTGGGCCGCAGCCCGAACGGCAAGAAGATCGGCGCCGACAAGGCGGGTGTGGCTGTCACCGACTGCGGCTTCATCGACGTCGACAAGCAGATGCGCACCAATGTGCCGCACATCTTCGCGATCGGCGATATCGTCGGCCAGCCGATGCTCGCGCACAAGGCCGTGCATGAAGGCCATGTCGCGGCCGAGGCTGCGCATGACGAGAAGGCCTACTTCGACGCGCTGCAGATTCCATCGGTGGCCTTCACTGATCCGGAAGTGGCCTGGGCCGGCAAGACCGAGGACCAGTGCAAGGCCGAGGGGATCAAGTACGGCAAGGCCGTGTTCCCCTGGGTGGCATCGGGCCGCGCGATCGCGAACGGGCGCGACGAGGGCTTCACCAAGCTGATCTTCGACGAGGAAACCCATCGCGTGATCGGCGGCGGCATCGTCGGCCTGAACGCGGGCGACCTGATCAGCGAAGTCTGCCTGGCCGTCGAGATGGGCGCGGACGCCGAGGATATCGGTAAGACCATCCACCCGCACCCGACGCTGGGTGAATCGGTCGGGATGGCCGCCGAGCTGTACGAAGGCGTCTGTACCGACCTGCCGCCCCGTGCGCAAGAAAAAGTAAGACGGTCGTGTCCTGGCCGGTGCCTGTCGGCGCCGGTCGCGTGAATGCCTTGCGGCCCCGCTCCGGTTCGTCCGGGCGGGGCCGTTTTCATTGGCGTCGAGGGGAAAGGGTTGCGTGAGGGAGGGCGGGAAGCGCCGGCGCAAATGAAAAGAGCCGCGCAATGCGCGGCTCTGTTATCGTGACGGCCTGGTGACTGCCGTGTGGCCCGGTACTGCTGCTGACGCTTAGGCCGGCTTGGCGGTGTTCGGGCGGCGTGCGGCGGCAGCGGTGGCAGCCTTGGTGGCCACGGCAGCGGCGGCGTTGAAGTTCGACTCGGCGATCTCGACGGCCTGCTTGGTGGCCTTCTGGACCGTTTCGTAGGTCGTGTTGGCGGCGTTGATAGCCGACTTCAGCGCGGCAACAGCCGTTTCCGAACCGGCCGGGGCGTTCTTCGCGACGTTGTCGACGAGGGCCTGGACCTTGCGGTTCTGCTCTTCATATTGCGATTCGGCAACCTTGGCGAATTCGGCCTGGGTCGACGAAGCGATGTTGTACAGGTGACGGCCGTAGGCCAGGGCCTTCTCGGCGAGCGGCTGGGCAAAGCTGGCCTGCAGGGCGAGCAGTTCTTGCGCATCCTTCACCGACAGCGCGCGCTGCACGTTTTCCTGGCTTTCCGCCAGCGTCGACTTCACGACTTGCACGTTCAGTTCGATCAGCTTCTCGACGCTTTCGAAGGCCTTGCTCGTGATGTCGAACAGGCTTTCGAGGTTGGCTTTCTGGGCGGCGGCGATTTGTTCCGGGGTCAGCAGGGACATGGTCTGGCTCCTGATTGACGAACGCCGGTCTGACGGCGGTCGTGAGAGTTAAGTGAGTGAGAGGCTCAACTTCAAGGCACGAACGATATGCGTTGTTGCATCGCAACAACGGTTCCCATTTTAGGGCGTCCGAAGCGGATGTCAAGCGTTTTTTGTGCAATGCACAATGGTGCCATTTTCCAGAAACAATGACTCGGATCATTCCGATTGGAATCGGTTTCCGTGCCGCGACTGTTACGCCGGCGTCATCAATAGCTTGTGCATATGCACCATGTGGGGTCATGTCGGAGGCGGCTGGTCGCTTGATTTACGCGGGTTTACCGCTGTGAACTCACGTAAACCGAATTGGACTGTGGAACGTTTGTCATGCATTCCGGTCTGAAAACGCCGTTCGCGTGCGACGCTCATCCGCTTGAGGCGAACGCCGCTGCGGCATTTTTTCCCGCTCTGCGGTGCGTTTTACTGGTTTTTCTCGCTGCAATTCGTCGCGATGGCGACGTTATCCCGCTTATCCGGCTTATCCGGCCGATGTCGGACCGCGAGGTGCCGACATTGAATTTTTCGATGGAAACGGGAGGGTGATTGCCCTGAGGCAATCCACTCTTACAATCCAGTTTAACGAAAACCGGTAAGTGCCTCAAATTGCTTATTTTTTCAGGTTTTACTACACTTGCGGAAACCTCCCGCCGCTTTGTCCAGCCGCTTTGTCCAGACCCCAATGGCTTTGTCCAGACCCCAATGAAAGTCTCCCTGTTCTCGCCGTTGAAGATGATGCACGGTGCGGCGCTCGGCACTGCGGTGTCCGTCGCCGTATCGATGCTCGTCGCGTCGGCCGCCGTCGTGCCCGCCGATGCCCTGGCCGCGACCGCCAAGACCACCCAGTCCTCGAAGAAGGCTGCCAAGCCCGTCGCCAGCGCGAAGGGCAAGAAGCGCGCCGTCGTCGCGGAAAAGAAAACCGCCAAGGTGGCCGCCGAGGCGCCGCGCAAGGGCCGCAAGCGCGTGACGCTGGCCGCCGTGCCTGGCCGCCATCACGGCGCCGTGCGTCGCGTGGCGTTCCAGCCGCGCCAGCCCTCGGTCGGCCAGGCCTTCGGCCTGCACGACACGCCCGATGCGCTCGCGCTGCGTTCCAGCGTCGCCTACGTGGTCGACCAGAACAATTCGGAACCGCTGTTCGACAAGAACTCGCGCGCCGTGGTGCCGATCGCCTCGATCTCCAAGCTGATGACCGCGATGGTCGTGCTCGATTCGAAGGCATCGCTCGACGAGCAGATCGCCGTCACCGACGAAGACCGCGATTATGAGAAGGGCACCGGCTCGCGACTGTCCGTGGGGTCGGTCCTGTCGCGGGAAGACATGCTGCACATCGCGCTGATGGCATCGGAGAACCGCGCGGCGGCCGCGCTGTCGCGCTATTACCAGGGTGGCCGTCCGGCGTTCATCGCGGCGATGAACGCGAAGGCCAAATCGCTCGGCATGGCTGACACGCACTTCGAGAACTCGACGGGGCTGACGAGTCTGAACGTGTCGAGCGCGCGCGATCTGGTGAAGATGATCGACGCGGCTTATCAGTACCCGATGATCCGTCGCTTCTCGACCGATCGCACCTACACGGTGTTCACCGGCAAGCGTTCGCTGGTTTACAACAGCACCAATGCGCTGGTGCGCAATCCGTCCTGGGACATCGGCCTGCAGAAGACCGGCTTCATCAACGAGGCGGGCAAGTGCCTGGTGATGCAGACCACCATCCATGGTCGCCCGATCGTGATGGTGCTGCTCGATTCGTTCGGCAAGTACTCGCGCGTGGCCGACGCCTCGCGCGTGCGCAACTGGCTCGATGCCGGCGGCGGCGAGCGCCTGACCGCAGCGAACACGGGCGCGGGCGGTACCTGATCGTCGGTTTCCGGCCCGCACCCGGGCCGGCTGCGCTTCACAGCGGCGGGGAGCCCCTGTCAGATCGACTTGGCGAGCGCGGCGCCGTCGAGTTCCTTCAGCGGCCGATAGCCAAGCGCTTCGGAGATGGTCAGCGCGGTATGGCTGATCTGGCCGAGCCAGGCGTCCTGCAGCCGGTCGGCCGGCGCCGACAGCGACAGGCCCGCGACCAGCCTGCCCGAATCGTCGTAGATGCCGGCGGCGATGCAGCGCACGCCAAGTTCGAGTTCCTCGTTGTCGCGCGCGCAGGCTTGCTGGCGCACCATTAATAGCTCGCGCTCGAGCTTGCTCAGGTCGGTGATGCTGTTCTGGGTATGGCCGGCAAGGCCGGTGCGCGTGGCGTAGGCTCGCACGCGGGTGGTTTCGTCGGCAGCCAGGAACAGCTTGCCGACCGAGGTCAGATGCAGCGGCGCACGGCCGCCGATCGCGCGCACCACCTGCATGCCCGAGCGCTCCGAATAGGCCCGCTCGATATAGACGATCTCGTCGCCCTGGCGCACTGACAGGTTCACGGTCTGCCCGGTCAGCCGGTGCAACTCGCGCATCGGCATCAGCGCCGCATCGCGCACCGACAGGCGCGCCTTCACCAGGTTGCCGAGTTCGAGCAGGCGCATGCCGAGGCGGTAGGTGCCCGGGTCGGAGCGGTCGACCAGGCGACAGGTCACCATGTCGTTGAGGATGCGGTGCGCGGTGGACGGATGCAGCTTCGTGCCCTGCGCGAGCTCCTTCAGGCTGACCGGGTCGGTGTGGTCGGCCAGCGCGTCGAGCAGCCGCATCATGCGTTCGATCACCTGGATCGACGTCTTCGGGTCCGGAGTCGGAGTGCTCATCGTGAAAAATCAGTTGCCCTGTCAAGCGGTGAGGAGGCGATTGTATCTCTCAATGTGAAAAAAAGCGAACGCCGTTCGAGGAGTGCTTCGGATCGGTTCGACGCGCGCCGTTTCGTCGATCGCCGCGTCGCAGCGTTGGTCTTGCGCGACAAAGCGTGGATAATGAGAGGCGTTTTCTCGAAGGAGCGGCCATGCGAGTCAGATTGTTCGTCACCTGCCTCATCGACTTGATGCGGCCCGAAATTGGTTTTCCGCGCTGAAACTGATCCGCGATGCCGGTTTCGAGGTGGATGTGCCGCCCGCGCAGACCTGTTGCGGGCAACCCGCCTACAACTCCGGCGATCGCCGCCTCGCGCGGGACCTGGCCGAAAAGACCCTGCGTGAATTCGAGCAGTTCGACTACGTGGTGGTGTGCCCTCGGGTTCCTGCGGAGGCAGGATCCGCGCGCACTACGGCGACCTGTTCCGCGACGATCCCGAACTGATGGCGATGGCGCGCTACGGCGTCTGCGCGAACGCGTGTACGAGCTGACCGATTTCCTCGTCAAGGGGGCGTAGGTCGAGCTGCCGCGCGGCGAATTCAACGGCCCCGTCACCGATCACGATTCCTGCACCGGATTGCGCGAACTCGGCGTGAAGGCGCAGCCGCGCGCCTTGCTCGCGCAGCGCGGCGTCGAGGTCCAGGAGATGAAGGACTGCGAGCATTGCTGCGGCTTCGGCGGCACCTTCGCGCTCAAGTACGGCGCGATCTCGACCGCGATCGTCGACGAGAAATGTGCAGGCCAGCGGGACGCGCACCGTGGTGCTCGGTGATCTCGGCTGCATCCTCAACATCGAGGGGCGCCTGCGCCGCACCGGCGACAAGGACACGCGTGTGCTGCACGTCGCGCAGGTCCTCGCCGGCGATCTCTGAACCCGCCGTTTCCCCGACCAGCCGCCAGCCGATCCAGCCAGCCATGCAAGTCCAATCGATGCAGTTCAAAGCGCGCGCGGGCCAGAAGCTCGCCGACCAGCGCCTGCAGCAGAACCTCAAGAAGCTGTCGACCAAGTTCGTCTCCGCGCGCGCCGAGGCCGCGCCGAGACCGTCACGCAGATCGATTTCGCCGCCACGCGGGCCGCGCTGAAGGCGCGCCGCAACCGCGCGCTGGAGAACCTCGACGTCTGGCTCGAGGCCTTCGAGCAGGAGGCGACGCGACGCGGCACCACGGTGCTGTTCGCGGTATCGATGGCCGATGCGGCCGGGCTGGTGGCCGAGATCGCCCGCCGTCACGAGGTCGGAAGGTCATCAAGACCAAGTCGATGGTCTCGGAGGAAATGCGCATCAACGCCGTGCTCGCCGAGATCGGCGTGCAGTCGATCGAGACCGACCTCGGCGAATACATCCTGCAGATCAACGACAACGAGGCACCGAGCCACATCATCGCGCCCGTGGTCCACAAGGACAAGGACGAGATCGCCGACCTGTTCGCGCGCACCCACGGACGCGAGCGCCTGTCCGAGATCCCGGCCATGACGCGCGAGGCCCGGGAGGTGCTGCGGCCGCATTTCCTCGGCGCCGACATGGGGCTGACGGGCGGCAACTTCGTGGTGGCCGAGACGGGTTCGGTGGTGCTGGTGACCAACGAGGGCAACGAGGGCATGTGCACGGTGATGCCGCGCGTGCACGTGGCCGTGACGGGGATCGAGAAGGTGCTGCCGACGCTCGAGGATCTGGCCACCGCGATGCGGTTGCTGCCGCGCTCGGCCACCGGGCAGCAGACCTCCAATTATTTCTCGCTGCTCACGGGCCCGCGCGCGCCGGATGAGGAGGACGGCCCCGAGCACAATTACGTGGTGCTGGTCGACGGCGGGCGCACCGGGCTGATCGGCGGCGAATTCCAGGAGATGCTGCGCTGTATCCGCTGCGGCGCTTGCATGAACCATTGCCCGGTCTACCAGAAGGTTGGCGGCCACGCCTACGGCTGGGTCTACCCTGGGCCGATGGGCTCGGTGCTCACGCCCAGCTACGTCGGGCTCGAGCGCTCGCTGGACCTGCCGCAGGCCGCCACCCTGTGCGGCGAATGCCACAGCGTCTGCCCGGTCGGCATCCCCCTGTCGGGGCTGCTGCGCACGCTGCGCGAGAAGCAGGTGGAGCGGGGGCTGCGGCCCTGGCGCGAGCGCCTGGCACTCGCCGCCTGGGGCTTCGCCGCGCGCCGGCGGACGCTTTACGGGCTCGCGACCAAGCTGATGGTGCGGATCCTGGAGCGGGTCGGCGGCGAGCGCAAGTCGGGCGGGGGCATCCGCAAGCTGCCGTTGGCGGCCGGCTGGACCGATACGCGCGACCTGCCGACGCCGACCGGGCGCACCTTCCGCGAACTCTACGCGGCGTCGAAGACCCATCTCGGCTGAGGCCCTCGAGGCCGGCGGGTACTTGGCGCCAGAAGAGCGGCGCCTTGATCCGGCGCCCTGGACGCTCGAACAAATTGACGACTGTTCGCCGCACGACAACAGAGCGTTCGCTATTTGATAGTTTATCTCAATAGATGCGGTCTATAGAATGGCGGCTGTAGTGTCGAGCAATGGATTCGACACGCAGTCACCGGAGGTCGCATCATGAGAAATGATATGAACGCCTCCCACCCGTGAATGGTGGGGGCAAAGAAGGAAGGTGGACCCTCGCAGGCCGACGGCA